>DAOWEW010000230.1 GCA_030638305.1 Desulfobacteraceae bacterium | reverse complement strand
GAAAGCGACACAGCCATACGTGTCCCTGTTTTCAGGTTGCGTGAGCATGTATAAACCATGAAGATTCCATAGTCAATGCAGAGACCTAAAACAACCATAGCTGCAATGAGGCTGGGCGCATTTAGAGACAAACCAAAAACCGGAATAATTCCCATAACTGCTGTTGTGCCTGTTATAACCGGAATCAGGGCAAGAACTGTCATTTTTATGTTTTTTAACAACAGGCCGGTTAACAAAGGTATCATTATAGCAGCGATTCCCGATAATAAAATTATTTCTGAGGACACGGATTTAGACAACATACGTGAAAGAACTTTTCTGGAAACCAAAAATGTCCCTGGATAATGACTGGATATCGTTGACATGGCATTTACATATTTATCTTCATCAGGAAAGAAAGACATCACTTGCAAGCGGTTATTCTTATCCATTACAAAGCGTTCCTTCAGCCTTTTATAAATTTTAATTCTTTCCGATTCATCTTCAACAATCGTACATGCATACAAATTATCAAAAAATGGAGAAAATGCGTCTTCAGAAAAATTATAATCACTTCCATAGGTTGAGATAAGTTCTCTCAGCTTTTTTTCTTTACCTTGTTTCCAGAATTTTTTCCATCTATCAACATTGGCTTTGCGTGTTTGTTTTGATGGCCAAATCGCAGCAAGACTTGAAAAATTATCTTCTCCAACCACCGTTTTTGCTTGCTCGTAAATTTTTTCATTAACCTTGAGTGCTTCTTCCAAACTGTTTCCTTGCACAACAAAAACTGCCGGACTGGTTTTATTCACCCATGTGCTATTAAATTTTTGTTCCGCTTTAATTATTTCTATTTCACTACCGTCAAACTGACTGATTTCGCTGTTAAATGAAATTTGTTTAGACAGTATCAGAGCAATAATCATAAAGATTACCCAGCATAATACTATAAAGTTATCCTGTGTTTTTGATTCTTTTAGGGGGCTCGGATTTACATGTTTCCCATATTTCTTTACAGTATATTTTAATCTATTATAATTTCCTTTAATTACAAAATGAGGCAAAATAAACAGAGAAAATGCAAGACACAAAATAATACTGAGAATAGAAAAAAACGCAAGTTGATGATATCCTTGAACGCTGGAAAAGAAAAATGAGGCAAAAACGCTTATGGTTGTTAATGCGCCAATTATTAATGGCCTTGCAATGCTGTTAACCGCTTTATACCCGCTGTCTCCAGTCCGCAGAGCTGTATAAACGTGAATTCCGTAATCAACAGCAATACCTGCAATAACGGCTCCCATTCCGATAATAAAATAAGACAGCTTGTTAAGGATCAAGTTTGATATATTGATGGAAATAATAACTGATGCAAGAGGTATCAGAAAAATTATAATTGCACCAAAGTCTCTGAAAACAAGTATGAATAATAGAATAAATGCCGTTGAGGCAATAATCAGCGTTAACCGGATGTCGCGTTTTATTACATCTTCATTGCTGACTGTGTGAAGATGTCCGGCAATGATATCTGCTGAAATAAAATCCGGCAGGATATTCAGACGATCATTTAAATATGATACCAGCTTCCGGGAGCCGAATCCATCTGTGAGATTTACCGGAGTATCAAGAATAAGCATGGCATGTTTTCTATCCCTGCTTATGAAATAACCATTCTCAACAGTTACTTCATAACCGGCAGAAGAATAGATGTTTTGCAGTGAACGTAAAATATTTGAGTATATTCCCAGTGGATCAGATCGAATAAAAGGAATTATAAGTGTGCTTGCCGGAGTTAAAAATTGCCTGTAATTGTTTTTTAAACTTTCTTTTACTCCTGAAGGATTTATTTGTTTTTCAATTAGCAATAGATTCGGCTCGTCAATAAGTTGCGGAGCATACTTCAGGAGTTCGAGCATTTCTTCCACTACATTGTTTTCGGGAATTCCGCTTATAACATCGGTAACAAGGGGTGGGCCAAGAGATTTCTCTATCTTTTTGACAGCACCAATAAGGTCTTTTGTTGTATATTCGGAAGATGTCAGTCCAAGAGAAAGGATGACTTTATCCGAAAGATTGGATTCGCGCAGGAAACGGATGCTGCGGTAAACCTCATCATTCCCGGGAAGCATCAGTTCGATATCATTATCAAAATTAACTGATTTGAGTCCGATAACCGCTGCGATAATTATAGTTGCAGCCAGAACGGCGACCAGCCACTTGCTTCGCTGAATACCGCCATATAAACGAAAGAAATGATCATCTAACACGCGGTCGAACCTCCCAGGCTGAGGCTTCGAGAGGAGTATTTAACTGCGTATTGACGAATGTAAGCAGTGTGCTGTTACTGCTCTTTTCTTTGATATATATCTGATGAATATAACGTTCATCATCCCTGAAAGTAACTGTTACGCTGTCAATGACATTGCTGACCATTGTATTTTTTCCGGGAATAAATTTAAGGGAAACAGGTTTTCTTTGAAGTATAACTATGTTGTACTCTTCTGTCATTGAGGTGTATTTTCCTGAAAACCAGTCTTTCATTTGTGAAATTGCAACCTGGAATGCAGGATTTTTAGAAAGCGATATTTTTTGGGTTTTTTTCGTGTTTTCATCCCATTGATATAGAATGTCATTTTTTATAACCATGGAATAGCTTAAAGGCTCTATAATATGCCAGGCAAACAGTTCAGGTTTTTGAAGGAATATCATTCCCTTCATTATGATTTTGTTATTAAATACAGCGAGTTCTTTTTCCTGAACAAACCCGGTTTTCAGTGTACGTATTTCAGATGTTTTATCTTCCAGCCTGTGAAGGACTTCGTATAAATCCGGAGCAGGGTTTTTATGTGTTTTAATGCCGGATGGTTCAGCATAACAATGCATGGCAGGCATAATTAGAAAAAGAATAAGCAATACAGCAGTTTTTTGCATTTATATACTCCATGATTCAGATATCGTCAAATAGTTGAGGAAACTTGTGAAAATTACTTCATCCACATTCCTTATGTTCAAGACCTCCAAAGCTATAGCAGTTTTAATTGTTTAAAGGAACCTGTTTCTGGTTCTTGGCCTGCGTAATCAGCGCTCTATTACGCGATCCGTACGCTGTGGTAGGATGTGGCTGCCCTATCCCGCTCTCGGAAGCTTTTTTGACAAGCCCTTTAAGAATCAATTCGGCAGATGCTGTATTAGTTGCCAAAGGAATGTTGTGTACATCACACAACCTTGACAATGCTTCTATATCAGAGCGATGAGGATGTGATGTTAGTGGATCTTTGAAAAAAATGATAGCTTGTATGTTGCCTGTTGTTATAAGTGAACCAATAGCCATATCGCCTCCTATCGGACCGGATGACACGCTTCGGCTTACGTCCAGGCCTGTATTTTCCAAGAGGAACCGAGCCGTTGTAGCTGTTGCTACCAAATCGAATTGTGAAAGAAGCTCATGGTGTATTCTGCTAAACTCAGACAGCATATCTTTTTTTTGGTCGTGTGCGATAAGCGCTACATATTTCCGAATATCATTCACATGCATTATCAGCCGTTCGGCTAATTTCAAAGCCAGCCATTGGAACCACTGACTTTTCAGCACGGGGTCATTTGAAAAAAATGTGGAAAGACCTTCAAACTCAATACGCAAAAATGAACCGTCTCCGACCCCAACAATATCTGCTGTACGAGAACTGCCCAATATAAAGCTGAGTTCGCCGAATATATCGCCCTGCTCAATCCGAGACAAAACTGTTCCGTGAATATCCAGCACTGCAATTTTTCCATCTATGACTAAACCGATAAAATCGGCTTTATCGCCTCTACAGTACAGTTTATCAAGATTACTGAATTTCTGAATTTTACCTATACGCCAGAATGCATCCGATATATCACGGCTCAAACCAAATGAATGAAAAATTTCCTTGTTAACCCCATTGTATTTTGCTTGTACGTCATTATTTCCATCTCGCAAGTCAATTAACAAAAGAACCCTCCAGTAGATATACTTCTGACTTTACACAATATATAAATATTGTGTAAAATATAATTAACTATTCAATACCATTCGGCACACTTTTTGCTTTGGCATCTAACTGTTTGAATTTAGAAATATCAACCGCTTGCAAATTGATAAGCAATATTTATGCCGAATGGTATTGATTTTGTAGTAGACCGTAGTCGAGTAAAGCGCAGTCACCAGCTTGCAGGGGTCTACATTGCAGGTTTCAAGGCCATCGCCTACAATGATCCACAGTTGCTCTTTAACCATTTGCCTACATGAGCGATTCCTGATTTACAATCACACAAACAAGCTCTTTAATAATTTTTTACTTCAATGGTGTCAGGAATTTGACTTGTTCTCAAAAGTAAATTCCTTAGAGCCTGTTTAAAAAGTAGTAAAGTGAGTAATGAAGCTCCCCGCCGCAAGCGGACGGGGTATCAAAGCGGATTAAAAACCAATTTAGATTATGGGGGACACGTAGTTTCCCCCAAACCCCCTTCCGCGTATTTTACCCCACCGCAAGCGGATGGGGTATTG
>DAOWEW010000155.1 GCA_030638305.1 Desulfobacteraceae bacterium | reverse complement strand
CTGTTTTTTATTGCAGCCTGCTTTTTCCCCGGCAAGATATACAAGGGCCAGGATCGGACACAAAAGGGCAACCAGGGCATGTTCTGAAAGAAAACCGGAAATTACGGCCAGAACCGGAAAAAAGATAAAACAAAAACCCTTTAATCCCTTGATCTTGCCGAGAAGGATATTGCCGATTCTCCTGTCAAGCCCTGTTACGCCCACCGCAGCGGCCAGAATAAGCACACCCAGGATAAAGAATACCGCATCCTTCATGTAGGCTTTTGATATCTCATTTATAGGCAAAATCATATAAACATACAAAATAACCCCGACCAGTATGTTAGTTGCCCCCAAAGAGATCGCCTCCGTCCCCCAGAGAAGAGCAATGGTAAAAAGCATTGCCACACACAGCATCATCTTGTGGGCTACTTCCTCCGGGGTATAATTTTTGTTCGTAAACTTGTTGTACGAAGCCACGAAGTTGCTGGTGCCTGACTTGTACTTGGCGCCCTTGACGTTTTCCTGCTGCACGAGATCTATCATGCTCTGGGGCGTGGGAACTATGTAAACGAGTGTAACAAAAAAGATCATAAGACCAGCAATGACCATCGGTATTTGCCCGGGTGATCCCTTCCACCACTCCCAGGAAAAAGGCTTGTGATTTACTGCTGACACTGTAGCTCCATGTTCCATTTTATGTTTCCCTCCTTAACTATTACCTGAATTGTGCTATTTTGGGCTCAATCCGTACTTCAGGTATTATTAACTTTGTTATCCTTACCTCAATTAACAAACAACTCTTTTTTGCCATGAACATAATATCCGAATAGACACATGAGCACGACAGTCGCCAACTGGTTGACCGAGCCTGACGACATTATTGTTATCAAATTATTTGTAATACCGAATGCAAAAAATATCATATACACAGTCCATGCATTTCTTTTTAATTTCAGGAACCCTGTAAAGATATAGAAACTGACTCCGGCATGAAGAAAATGGATCACAACTGCCGGTATTCCTAAAACAACCGCTCCCAAAATTCCGGCAGGTGTTTCCGAAATACCTGCACATACGCAGAATATGCCGCCGACCAGCATAAAAATACCAAGCAGCGTAATTCCCAGCGGTCTTTTTTGCACATGTTCTTTTTTGCCGTACATGGTATTTCTCCGGATATTACCCATTTGTTGGGATATGCCCTCGTTCCCCATTGTCCTGACACTTTCCACTATATCACCTCCCTTCCACCAAGTTCTTTGTTGATAAGTTCCTTTAAATATTTCATGTCCACAGGCTTGGACAAATAATCCGTGCACCCCATACGTTCTGCTGTCTGTTTTTTACTCCACGCTGGATAGGCTGATATCATAATCACCGGTATTTGCCTGTTGATGACCTTGAGTTTTTCCAGCACCTCAATTCCGTCCATCTCCGGCATACAAATATCGACGACAGCCAGATCAAAGGGCTTGCTTGCGGCAAGTCGAAGCGCCTCAGCTCCTGAGCCTGCACACTCAACATCGTAACCTGCTTTGCCCAGCACGCGCTTTAAGAGCACCTGCATGTTTTCCTCATCATCAACAACTAAAATCTTGTGAGTCATGAGCCTTTTCCGATATCGGTTTACAGTTTAGGAAATGAACCCAGCCATTATCTGTATGTAGGTATAGCAGGAAGTATGCCGTAGAAGGTGTATTGGCAATCGTGAAATGATAACTTATTGTATTAGTAACAAATTATAATTTTATATGACTTGATTAGTCAGGTTGGAGTGGTAGTGGGGGTGTGTTTTTACCGTTCAAAAGGATACACATAAAGATTAATTGAATTATCTATGTATATATATGTTAACATGCTTTTATTATTAAAAATATTAATTAAAAATTATCAAATCGCAGACTTGTTGTGTTTTGTATATAATGTATTGATAATACTTAAGTATTGTTGTCTTTGTGCATCCGGCACAGCATACAATTTGGACAGTGTCCATTTGTTTGGACACTGTCTGTACATATTCGTTCACGTTCCTTACGCCACATCCGGATAATATTTTTTAATACATTCGGGACATATTCCGTGAGAAAAATTTACTCCCGACATTTTTTGGTTGAAATACTTTTCAATAGAAACCCATGCATCCTTATTGTTTTCCCTCTCATAACGTATTTTCTTGCAATGCATGCATATCGGAAGATTAGATTCGTATATCTGCAGGCGTCTTTCAGCTCTTTTCAATTGTATAGCTCTTTCAATAACAAAAAGAAGCTCTTTATCAAGCTTTTCAGTCTGTTCAGAAACAAAATCGTCAGCGCCGATCCGCATTGCCTCAACCGCTGTCTCAACACTTTTTGTATTGGACAAAATTACAATGGGAACACAATTATTGCGAAGTCTGATATTTTCTATCAATTCCAGGCCGTTCATCGTCGGGATATTTAAGCCTGAGACAAGAATATCATATTTCAGCCCTGTTACGTTTTGCAGGGCTGCCTTACCATTTTCCACGCATGTAACCTCATACCCACCGTCTTCAAGAAGTGATGTAACCGTATGAACGGTTGATTGAGATCCATGTACAAGCAATAATTGTTTCATAATGATTTTCCAATATTAAATTCGTTTATTTTATTATATAATGAACTTCGACTTATTCCCAGCATCCTGGCGGTTTTTGTCTTGTTGCCCATTGTCTCTTCCAATGCCTTTAATATAGCTTTCCTTTCCGCCTCTTTGCCCGCCGTTCTTATTGAGTTTTTGCAAGGTTTTAACTGCCTGGTTTTATGCGATATCCTTTGCCTGACAGGCAAAGGAAGCGACTTTTCATCAAGGAAAGCACCATCAGTCAGAAGAACCGCACGCTCCATAACGTTCTCAAGCTCTCTGACATTTCCGGGCCACGGATTTTCCATTATGGCGTTCATGGCCCCGGGAGTTATATCGGAAAGTTCTCTGTCGTAAATTGTGGCATATTTTTGCATAAAGTGATATGCAAGCGCAGTTATATCAGACTTTCTTTCTCTCAAGGGGGGCAGATCGACTGTGACTACAGCCAACCGGTAATACAGATCCCTTCGGAACCCTCCATCATGCATGGCCTGCTCAAGATCTACGCTTGTAGCTGCTACCACCCGCACATCTCCTTTAATACTCATAACGCTGCCTACCGGCCTTACTTCTTTTTCCTGAAGCACACGCAGCAGATTCAATTGCATGGCTTGAGAAATTGTTCCGATTTCATCTAAAAAAAGCGTGCCCTTATCTGCCGCAATAAAGAGCCCTTTTTTATCTTTAACTGCTCCTGTAAATGCTCCCTTGACATGGCCGAAGAGTTCACTTTGCAAAAGATGTTCCGGGAAAACACCACAATCCACGGCTATAAAAGATTTATCTCTCCGGCTGCTCAGATCGTGAATAAGCCTGGCGATCAATTCCTTACCTGTACCGCTTTCTCCCTGGACCAGGACGGTAGCCTGGCTATCTGCTACCCTGGCAACGAGTTTCAACACATCCTGCATAGCTTTGCTTTTGCCTATAATTTTTTTGACTCCCTCTTTTCCTTTCAGTTCTTCCCGAAGTCGTTTGATTTCATTACGAAGTTCGCAATATTTTAAAGCCTTGCCTGCTACCAGAAGGATATCATCTTTGTGAAAGGGCTTGGTCAGATAGTCGAATGCGCCTGCTTTCATGGCCTCAACCGCAGACTCAATAGTGCCGTAGGCCGTGATGACAATAAAAGGAATATCAGAATATCCGGCTTTTACCTCCTTTAACAGGCCCATGCCGCCAAGATCAGGCATTAAAAGATCAGAAAATATTAGATCAAAATCATTCTTTTCCAACAGACTGATCGCTTCGGTTCCACTGATAGCAGTTCGAACCTTATGGCCCTGCTTTGTAAGAATTTTTTCAAACAGCTTAAGCATGTGCTCTTCATCATCTACCACTAAAATCTTTGCTAACACTGTTTCACCCTTAATCTTTTATCGGAAAATAAAGGCTGCATATAGTTCCGTATCCCTTTCGGCTCTCTATTTCAATCTTTCCACAATGGTCTTCCATGATACGCTGACAAACTGAAAGTCCCAAGCCAGTCCCCTTGCTCCCCTTTGTGGTAAAAAAAGGATCAAAAACACGCTGGATATCCTTTTCAGATATCCCGATGCCTGTATCTGATATGGTAATTCGGATCCAACTGCCTGGTTCCTGCGACCGCTCTTTGACTATAAGGTTGATACCAAAAGTAAGAACACCTGCATCAGGCATTGCCTGAACAGCGTTGATCATTACATTAAGAAAAACCTGCTGGATAAGCTGTGGATCAAGTTTGATGGTGGGAAGTTTTTTATCAAAATTCTTTTCGATGCTCACCTTATTTTTTTTAATTCCGGGCATCAGCAACACAATTGAACCTTCAAGAAGTTCGACGATGTCCACAGGGATACTCTCCGGAGGCTTTAATCGTGCAAAATCCAAAAGGTTCTTTACCACATCTACACACCTGGCTGTCTCCTTTTCGATAATATTGATAGATTCAAAAAGGGGATCACTCAAAGTGATTTCATCTAAAATATCCTGAACAAACCCGAGGATAATGCCAAGGGGATTGTTGATTTCGTGGGCAATCCCGGCAGCCAGCTCTCCCATGAAGGCGACCTTGCTGGATCGATGAAGCTGATTTTGCAACATATTTCGCTCTGCAAGCAATTTGCGATATCGCTCTTCATCTTCCCGGGTTTTTCCTTCCTGGATCCGCCTGGCGGTCACGTCCCTGACAACTATAAGCAGATGCATTGCTTGCCGGTAATGAAAGGGGGCAAAAGAAACATTTGCCGTAAATATCTCATCATTTTTTCGCTGAAGATCAATATCAACCTCAGTCGTCCTTTCGATATCAGGTAAACATGAGAAAATATATCGACCCTGTTCATAAGGCGCACACAGATCTCGCAGGTTGCTCCTCAAAAATTTCTGCCGGGGATACCCCATAAACTGTTCCAACCATCTGTTGGCAAAAATTATCTGACCCTTGCTGTCTGTAATTAATAGAGGAATGGGTACCTCTTCCATCATAGTTTTAAACAATGGCATTTCCATATTTTAGGGGTTTGTAAAAAAAAATAAATTACTATACAATACACCTGCATAATCTTGCAACATCCAAAACAATTAATCATACCACAAAAAACAATTTTTCTCGTGATTTGATCTTTTTCTTGCATTAACGCTATTTCCGATTATAATGATTTAATAGTATAGGAATTTCCATTTTATGCCTAACGAATTCGGCATGATCGGATAGATGAGTAAAAAGTGCCTAAAGTATATTAAAGTGCCTAAAATGCCTAAAGTTGTGGTACGCCTTCGGCGTGCTAATTGATAAGCCAAAGCTACATGAGTTCGCTCTCTCGTGTATTTATGTCTTAAAAAATATATAAAATGGCAGCATTCCTTCTGAAGTCCTATCCAGAATGATGGAGAATTGCCAAAACAGGCGGCAAGACGAAGAGCCGTGTCCGCGGTTATGCTCCTTTTACAATGGACTATTTCATTGATCCGGCGTGGAGAAACTCCAAGGTGTCTGCCAAGCTGATTCTGGCTTATGTTCATCGGTTTAAGAAATTCCTCAAACAGAATCTCGCCAGGATGAACTGGGGGTATCTTCTTTTTCTTCATTTTTTTTACCTCAATGATAATCTACAATTTCAACACTGTATGCATTTCCGTTTTGCCACTTGAAACAAATCCGCCATTGATCGTTAATGCGAATGCTATGTTGTCCCTTTCTCTTTCCGGACAATGCTTCAAGCTTATTCGCTGGAGGGACCCTCATGTCACTATGTCCTGCATGTCCCCCCATTTAATGGGTAACCCCATCTTTTTTATATCGAATATCCGGGACACGAAGTTAAACTTTGACAGTTGGAGGCCTATGTATTACATAAATAAAAAGATTCGTAATACTGGAGCATTAACATGTCTATAGTAACATCGACAATAAAGGGCCAGATTGTTATTCCCGCAGTGATTCGGGCGAGGTTTAAGATCAAGAAGGGCACGCAAGTCAACGTTTACGACGATGGAAATAGAATCATCGTGGAGCCACTTGCAAACGATCCAATCAAAGAAGGGCGGGGTATGCTAAAAACAAGAGGAAGGATTTTGAGAGCCCTTGTAGAGGACAAAAAGAAAGAAGCGGAACTGTAAAGAAATATGTGATGGACAGTTTTGCGATGATCGCCTTTTTTGAAGATGAACCTGGGGCTGACAAAGTAGCTCTGATTTTGAAGTCACTAATGGATCGGAAGGCTAAGGCATACATGTCAGTGATCAACTGGGGTGAGATTTACTACAATACCCTGAGAGAGCAAGGAATTGAAATTGCAGAGAAAGTGATTGGACAACTCAAACAATATCCTATTGAATTAGTAGATGCTGACCAAAAGTTGACTTACGAAGCAGCCAAATTGAAAGGCAGATACAAGATAGCTTATGCCGACTGTTTTGCTGCGGCCCTTTCACATAGACTAAAGGCAGTAGTAGTTACTGGCGACCCTGAATTCAAGAAGCTTGAGGACGAATATTCGATTCAATGGCTGAAGACCAAGTCTTCTTAGAGTTGAGCCTCCACTTGAAAATAAGCCGAATATGAGTCCAGTATCTGCATTGAGATCAGCGAATGATCTTGCCTTCCCATAAATCACGCAGGAAATTTCTATATGGCATTATTCGTATCCTGCCATGAACTCTCTCTTCCCTCTCATTGCATACTACCAATGCCTTCCGTGGCAAATATTCCTCTATAAAGGCATTCAGGGGCTGTAAATCCTTTTTCTCAATACGGGTCGAGCCCTTTACTTCGATTGCAACTTCGCCTCCACCCAGCACAAAGTCGACTTCCAGACCTGATTTTGTTCTCCAGAAATTGATTTTATAATCAATTTCATTGTAGGAATTATAAGCCGCAATCTCCATCAAAATAAAATGCTCAAATGCTTTTCCGAACAATTCACCTTTTTCTTCCTCAATATGCCGTTTTGCTACAGCGCCGGCAACTCCCACATCAAACAAGTAGAATTTTGCCGCCTTGGTGATGACCTGCCGGTTTTGCCTCCTCTTAAAGGGTTCTACCATAGCGCCGAGAAGCGTATCCACGAGGATCTGGTAATACTCCTTTACAGTTTTGAATCTACACCGCAGTCACGCGCTATATTGGAATAATTCGTAAGCTCTCCGTGTGAGTATGCCATAGCATCAAAAAACCTGGAAAATGCTGGAATGTTCCGGGTTAAGCCCTCATCAAAAACCTCTTCTTTTAAATAATCCTGTGTATATGCCCTCAAGGATTTCTTATAGTTTTCCTTAAAATAATGATCCGGTATCATACCGCGATTTAATACTCTCAACAGATCCCAGTTCTCCAGTTCAAAAGTAACAAATGGAAACATCTCATAACGCCATGCCCGGCCCCCAAGAAGGTTAGCCTTTCCTCTCTTCAGCTTTCGTGCGCTTGATCCGCACAGTATAAAGCTCAAACCCTTATTTTCAATCAGCCAGTGTACTTCGTCTAAGAGTTGAGGAATCTTCTGAACTTCATCCAGTATCACAGGGTAATTCAGGACATCAGCGCCCTTTGCAAGCAGCCGTTCCCGCAAAAGAGCAGGTTTCTTAGAGAATTCAAGAAACAGATCGGTTTGAAGAAAATTATACACAAGGCTGCCTGGAAACCTTGCTTTCAGATAAGTTGATTTTCCTGTCTTTCTTGGCCCCTATAAAAAAGCAGACTGCCGTGGCGGAAGATCAATATTCAGGATTCTCTTGATATTTTCCATTTTTGCACATCGCTCCAATTTGGTTAAACTAATTCGGAACATAGTGCAAACCAGTATGGCAGTCAAGAAAAAATATCATTTAACAATCTTCTCAGCCGGCCGATTGCATAAATCGGAACATACAGCCGTGTGTCTTTAGATTCAAGGCGCTCAAGACAACACTTTGTTGAGGATGGTAACGTTTTTCAAACACGTTCAGACTTGACAAAAGACCCACATCAAAAAAGTACTGTTTGAACCGGTTATCTCTGGCAAATCCGACAAGCGGGGTTTCAGCCCGACTCACAATGGAAGTCCTCAGAACAAGCCGCGCGTTTTCCAGCCAGTCCAGTGGAGAAAACAAACGTTCATAACCTCGCAAACCAGGCACGGCATCTTTAAAACGGAATTTCGGGGCGCTGCTGTTCTGAGCACGTGCCAACTGAACAGGCACATTGCGCCACAAGCGTTCGATATGCTGGGAATTGGTTTTGCCGGAATGCTTGGCGATATCCGCCATATAGGTATCCAAAAGGTCTTGGTGGATGCGTCGAACCGCCTTAATCGCTTCGTAAGGGTTTTCAAGATGCTCCCGGTAAACATTGACCGCCTCCGGCAGACCGCCTGTGATAAACTTACGGCGATTATCGCGCCGGTTGTGATATCTGTGCTGTAGCTGCCATATAAGCTCCGTGAACGGTACTGCATAAACTGTGGGACTGAAATTGCGGCCAGGATGCCGATGATTGCCACTACGATCATCAATTCAATAAGCGTAAACCCTTTTTGTTCGCGATAGTTGTCATTGTTGAAATCTCTTACGACATATCAAAAAGCCGGTTCCAGCTTT
>DAOWEW010000173.1 GCA_030638305.1 Desulfobacteraceae bacterium | reverse complement strand
GACTCAGATGAAAATGGCCGGATGTTTTGATGGTATTGTCGGTCTTGTCCTGGGTTCGTTTGAAGATTGCGGTGAGATGAAAGAAGTTTTTAGTGTTATTGATAATATTTTCAAGGACGAGGATATTCCTGTTCTTGCCGGCCTTGAAGCAGGACATGGAAAAAACAATATTACTATTCCGTTTGGAATTACAGCAACGCTTGATTCTGACAAGCATTTACTTTCATTTAATGAGGCAGCCACAGCATAAATGGTTCACGGTTCACGGCTTACGGTGAACTGTGAACCGACAACCGTAAACCGAAATATGTTTCGAATTAATGATTTAATGAGAAAGGGCCTCAAAGACAAAGTATTTCCTGGAGGTGTCCTTTTGGTTTCAAAAAATGATTCGATTGTTTTTTTTGAGGCCTATGGATATGCAAATATATTTTCAAAACGCTTAATGACAAAAAACACTATTTTTGATTTGGCCTCCCTTACAAAGCCTCTTGCAACTACACTCGCAGTGATGAAGTTGATTCAGCAAGGAAAGCTGGATCTTGAGCAAAATCTTGGAACAGTACTGCCTGAATTTAAAGATACGGATAAGAAACAAATAACTATTAAAAATCTTCTTTGTCATAATTCAGGCTTGCCTGATTATCGACCATATTATATGGAGTTACTAAAAATTTCGTATTATTTTCGAAAAAAAGCTTTAAGGGCCTTTCTCATAAAGGAGCCCCTTTTACATCCAACAGGTAAAAATGTATTATATAGCGACCCTGGATTTATGATTCTTAACTGGGTTGTTGAAAAGGTATCAGGAATAGCTTTAGACTATTTTGTAAATCAAAATATTTACAGGCCACTTGGGCTTGAACATCTTTTTTTTGCGAACCTTAATTCTGGGCGTAAGAGAGATTTTTTTGCCGCAACGGAACTTTGCCCCTGGCGCAAAATACTTCTAAATGGTTTGGTCCATGATGATAATGCCTATGTTGTGGGAGGTATAGAGGGGCATGCCGGTCTTTTCGGAACAGCTATGGATGTGAAGACACTCTTGTTTTCTCTTTTATCCGCTTTCCATGAAGATTCGTCAAAATTTATTTTTAACAAGGATTTAATACACAAATTTTTTGAACGGCAACAAGGTTCAGACAGGGCGCTTGGTTTTGATACACCATCGTTAATTGATTCTATCTGTGGCAGCTATTTTTCTAAAAGGAGTGTAGGACATCTTGGTTTTACCGGCACCTCTTTTTGGATGGATCTTGACAGGTCAATTATCGTTATACTTTTAACAAACCGTGTACATCCATCACGTGATAATAATAAGATGAAGAAATTCAGACCGATATTACACGATACTGTGATGGAAGTTATTTCATCCACGTTCCTAATGATTGACTTTTTACGCATTCATTAATTATAATAAAATGATGATTAACCGAATAACATATGCGCTATGTGTGAGATAGCGAGAATGAGGAAACATGAGTTTATTTTTAGATGGTATTTTGGGCATATTTTCAACTGATCTTGCTATTGATTTAGGTACGGCAAATACACTTGTTTATGTTAAAGGCAAGGGTATTGTGTTAAGTGAACCCTCAGTTGTTGCTGTGCGTACTGATAACAGGTCAAAAAACCGGGTGTTGGCAGTAGGGCTTGAGGCGAAAAATATGCTGGGAAGGACGCCCGGACATATAGTAGCTATTCGTCCAATGCGGGATGGCGTTATTGCTGATTTCGAAGTCACAGAGGCAATGTTGCGTCATTTTATTCACAAGGTACATAATAGGCGAACATTTGTCAGGCCAAGAATTATTATTGCAGTACCATCGGGAATTACTCAGGTTGAAAAGCGCGCTGTTAAGGAATCCGCTGAATCAGCAGGAGCCCGCGAGGTGTTTTTAATTGAAGAGCCTATGGCTGCTGCGATAGGGGCGGGACTTCCTATTACAGAACCTATATGTAATATGGTGGTCGATATCGGTGGCGGTACAACTGAGGTTGCTGTAATTTCTCTCGCGGGAATTGTTTACAGCAGATCTATCAGGGTGGCTGGCGATAAAATGGATGCATCAATAATACAGTATATCAAAAGAAAATACAATTTATTGATTGGCGAGAGAACAGCCGAGATTATTAAAACATCAATAGGTAATGCTTACCCTGACCCCCAGAATCTGGAAACAATTGAGGTAAAGGGCAGAGACCTTGCATCAGGGATTCCTAAAATTCTTGCCATTGATTCCGAAGAGATAAGAGTTGCGATTTCTGAGCAGGTAGATGCTATTGTTGAGACTGTAAAAATAGCTCTTGAACAAACGCCACCTGAGCTGGCTGCCGACATAGTTGATAGAGGAATTGTATTAACGGGTGGTGGCGCTATGTTAAAAAATTTAGATAAGCTTCTTAAGGAGGAAACAAGTCTTCCGATAACAATAACTGATGATCCATTATCTACAGTTGCATTGGGCTCAGGTAAAGTTATTGACAGTTTTGAACTACTCAAACAAGTTATGATCCTGTAGTTTTATGTTCTCGAAAAAAATGGTGATAATACTTGGTGCGGCTGCTTTGATCGTTGTGAACATCATAATCCTTTCAGTTAACAGCGGTCAATATTCTTCCTACGGGTACGGGCGGACTGCTATTTTTTTTATTGCTCCTTTTCAGAAAACCGTTACCCAATCCGTTCAATTTTTAAAAAAGATATGGGGCCATTATTTTTTTCTGGTTTCAGTTTCAAAAGAGAACGATAATCTTAAAAAAGCAATAAGCCATGCCATAGGTAAAAACAACAAGTATCGTGAGATAGAAATTTCCAATTTTAGACTCCGCAACTTGTTGAATTTCCGAAAAACTATGAATAGTCAGGTTATTGTTGCCGAAGTTATCGGCCAGGCTCCCTCTCCCTGGTTTAAAACAATAATTATAGATAAAGGCAAATCCGATGGAGTTGAAAAGGGTTTGCCTGTGGTGGTGCCTGAAGGCATTGCAGGACAGGTTATAGATGTCAGTTGCAATTATTCCAAGGTCTTGCTGATTATTGACCGGAATAGTGCTGTAGATGCTTTAGTTCAGAGAACCAGGGATAGAGGTCTTATTAAAGGCCAATCAGATGGAAGATGTCTTTCTAAATATGTATTAAGAAAGCATGATATTAAAGTTGGAGACACAGTTGTTTCTTCAGGGTTAGATGGCGTTTTTCCTAAAGGCTTACGTGTTGGTTGTGTTTCTGAAATTGTCAAACCTGATTCAGGCATATTTCAAGAAATAACGGTTACTCCTTATATAGATTTTGAAAAACTTGAAGAGGTTTTAGTGATATTAGATCTTCCCAAACATGATTTTTTGAGTGAGCAATGACGTATTGTTTTTATATATGCGCCTGTCTTTGCCTTAT
>DAOWEW010000170.1 GCA_030638305.1 Desulfobacteraceae bacterium | reverse complement strand
TTTTGAGGACCCCAAGGATAATTTTCAACCCAATGCAGGTGAAATCACAAGATACCTCTCACCCGGCGGCGAAGGTGTAAGGCTTGATTCATGTATTTTCAGCGGATATGAATTCCCCAAAGCCTATGACTCTCTTGGAAGTCTCCTCATGACACATGGCGCAACATGGGAAAAGACTCTGGCAATTATGAAACGCGCTCTTTCCGAATATTTTATTGATGGCTTAAAAACAACAATTCCTTTTCACAAAAAAGTTATTTCTGATTTTAGATTCATTGATGGTGAAATTGATACAAAATTTATCGACAACACTCCTGAACTCATGGTTTACAGGGAAGCTGTACCTGAAGAGATAAGACTTTCATATCTAATGGCTGAAATTACAGCAAAAGGATATAACCCTTACATAGGTTTTGGAAAATATCGGAAATTCGGAGATACCATCGTCGGGCCAATGGCTGTTGACGTTTCTTCTGTTTCAAAAAAAGCTGCTGACGACCGTTCATATTCTCCGCCTTTTAAACCGGACGATCACAGGGACAAAGTCCTTGATACTCTGCGAAACTCGGAATACGTTGAGTTTTGCAATACTACTCCGAGAGATATCACCCAGTCGGAAACCGGAAATCGATTCAGGCTCTTTTCTGACCGTTTGATAGGCCCGCTTATTGACAGGTGTGGATATGTATCAATTGAAAACGGTGGCGGCGCACACTATCACGTGGGAATGCTTGGATGCATGACAGATCCCTGGGAAGAAGCTGAAGACTGGAATAATTTTGCACCAAATACACAGAAGCTTATATTAATTCGCTCAACAAATATCCTTGGCTATGCTCCACAATGCCGTGAGATTATGCAACGTACAGGTGAATTGATAAACAAGCACTACCATGTAATACGCTGTTTTGACTTTCTTAACCATATCGAAAACATGGCGCCATTTGCAGAAATTGCTTTAAAAGCTGAAAATCGTATTTTTGAACCGGCTATAAGTCTCAGTTGGGCACAAGGATTTGATGCACCTCATTATATCGGCGTACTTGACGATATACTATCAATGACAGGCCGTATTCTTGAATGCAACAAGGATGAAGCATCCAAAAAAATAATTTTTTGTCTTAAAGATATGGCTGGTGTATGTCCGCCAAGGTTTATAAAAAGTCTTGTATCTTCGATACTTGATAAATATCCTGACCTCATTATTCAATATCACCGTCATGCCACAGACGGGCTTGCCGTACCTGCTCTTGGCGCTGCGGCTCAGGCAGGAGTAAAAATTCTGGATGTCGCAGACGGCCCTGGTGTAAGATTTTACGGCCAGACTGCTGTTATGCCGGTTCTCGCTTATATCGAAGGTGAACTCGGCTTAAAAACCCGTCTTGATAAAGAAAGAATCAGAGAAACAGCATCTGTTTTAAAACAGATTATGCCTGTTTATGATCATTACTGCAGGCCGACATTTCTTGGCGTAGATCACGACGTAACACGTCACGGACTGCCTGGAGGCGCCACTTCAAGCAGCCAGGAAAGCGCTCTGAAACAAGGCTATGCATTCCTGCTTCCAAGCATCCTGTTAGTTCTTGAACTCTACAGAAAACTGATCAGGTATCATGACGTTACGCCAGGATCTCAGATAACCTGGACTAACGGATATTTAATGGTTATTAAAGCCTATGAACGGGGCGGAATGACGGAGGTACAAAGGATCATAGATCTTTTAAAAAAGGTAACTTCTACTCCGGAAGATGCGCTTGACGAAAAAACAAAAGAAGAACGACAGATCATATTTATAAGTGCAAATGATGCACTAAAAAATCTTCTCCTTGGAAAATTCGGCAAACTTCCTCTTGGGTGGCCTCCTTTATGGGTTTATCAATCAGTTTTTGGAGATAAATATGAAGAAGCTATTGCCGGCAGAACAGAGGAAAGCCCTCTTAATGCATTGCCGGCTGTTGATATTGATGAATTAAAGAAAGAACTTGCTGCTCACATTGGAAGAGAACCGAATGAAAATGAGCTGGTTAATTATCTCAATCATCCCGGAGATGCTTTAAAACTGATAAAAAATCTTGAGAAATTCAGTGATCCAAACGTACTTTCGGATGATATATGGTTTGAGGGTCTTGAAACAGGGGTTGAACGCGAATTTAGAACTTCTGATGGAAAAGTCCATACCATAGAAATAATGCGCATCGGAAATATAAGCAAGAATGGAACCAGGCGAACTCGATATAAGCTGGATCATGAAGTTTTTGTACAGGAAATTCAGGTTGAAAAAGGAGCTGCTGAAAAAAGAGGAGTTGAAATGGGTGTCGAAGATAACCCCTATCACATCAGCGCTCCATTTGATGCCGATCTCTGGCTTGTCCACAAAAAAGTTGGCGATAACGTTGAAGCCGGTGAAGAGATATTGAATCTTTCTTTAATGAAAGTTGAATCCGGAGTTACCTCACCTGTGAACGGAGTTGTAAAACGGGTTCTAATATTTGCCGATTATAAAACAGACAAGAAAATGGTTCCTGTAAAAAAAGGACAGCTTCTCATTGAGCTTGAACCACCCCGTGAACGCTGTCAGAATTGCAGCGCCCGAATAAATAAAGGAGATAAATTCTGTTCAAATTGCGGAAGGAAGATGATTTGAGGGCTATTAATAATGGGGATAATAAGTTTCAAAACCAAAGGAACAGAGGCTATTAACTATGGCAGAAGCTCCAAAGAGGCGTTGAGAATTCTACCCAAAAATCTCCACAAAAAGGCTCAAGTAAAACTTGCCCGCTTAGGTGCTGCAAATTCAATTCAGGATTTACGAGAAATTCGTGTAAATCGTTTCGAGGTGTTGAAAGGAAACCGAAAGGGCCAGTACAGTATTCGCATTAATGATCAATATCGAATTTGTTTTAGCTGGAAAAAAGAGCATGTGATGAATGTGGAGATTGTTGACTATCATTGAGTCAAGAGGAGGGACTTTTATGAGTAAAATGCACATTACACCGGTTCACCCCGGGGAAGTTTTGAAGGATGAGCTGGAAGAGATAGAACTTACTCAAACTGCGCTCGCTAAGCATATTGGTGTATTACCTAAAACCATTAATGAGATCTGTAGGGGCAAACGAGGTATAAGCGCCGAGGTGGCTGTAAAGCTCTCAAAGGCATTGGGAGGCAGTCCTCAATTTTGGCTTAATCTTCAAAACAACTGGGAGCTAAGCCAGTTAACTTATACTAATTTTGAGAATATTTATCAGATAGCCGCTTAAACGCAATATAAACGGGCAGCCTGAGCCTGCTTAGGGAAGTTAAAGAGTACAATGCTCCAAAAGCATTGAGAAGATTTTGTTCCTAATTATTTGTGTCAAATTCGATTTCGACTCTGCGCTCCGGCATTCCCTCTTTCTCACTGTCGTCGCCAGCTTCAATCTGCGTCGCTGATCCCATTCCAAACGTTTTGATTTTATCCGGGCGAACCCCTTTTGCTACAAGATAATTTTTTACAACATTTGCTCTAAGCCCGGATAGTTTTTCGTTGTATAGCAAATCGCCTAATTGGCCGGTATATCCTTTGACAACGATCCCTGCGTCAGGATTGCTGATCATGGCTGATGCGAACAGGTCAAGTTTTTCAAATATATCGCCTGAAAGTTCAGTTGAATTATAATCAAAAGGAATTATCAGCTTCTGATCGGGAAGGATGGGAAGCTGATCGGGAAGGATGGGAAGCTGTGTTTCCTGTTGTTTTTGTACAGAGTTGTTCTGAATTTTAACTATCTGTTTTACTGGCTTTACCTGCTGTACTGGCTTTACCTGCATCTCTTTTGTGCCATAGGAATAACGAATATATCCGGCAATAAGCAACAATAGAACTAACAAACAGATATATCCGACAATTTTTCTTTTATTTTTCCCTTGTTTTTCTTGCCTGCCCTCTTGCTTTGTTTCTGTTGTCTCTATATGTTTTACTGCCTTTTTTTCTACGGTATGGAGCGTTATTTTCAGCTCTTTGGCGCATTCTTTTACAATACCCCCTGATATTGTTTTTTTCCCCTTAACATATCCAGTCAACAGGCAATGATCACAAATAATGTTTATTAAACGTGGATAACCTCCGGAAAAGGCAAAAATTTTACGAATCGCTTTTGGTGTGAAAATTTTTTTTTGTGATCCTGCAACTTTTAAACGGTGCAGGACATATTGTTCCGTTTCATTCTTCGTCAAAGGATCAAGTCGGTAATTGATTGTAATTCTTTGCTTTAATGCCCTGTTTTCCATCTTGAGCAAAATATCTTTAAATTCGTTTTGACCGACAAAAAAAATATTAATCAGTTTTGCATCAGGCTTTTCTATATTTGACAAAAGCCGGATTTCTTCAAGGATTTCGCTGGTCAGCCTTTGTGACTCATCAATAATAAGCAATACTTTTTTATTATCCAGATGTGCCTTGTGTAAAAAATGGCTAAAATAGACAAGAAATTCGCCCTTGCTGTTAAATCGGTTGTTAATATTAAAAGCATCTGCAATAAAATTGAAAAAGTCGATATTTTCCAAACCTGGATCAGGAACAATTGCGACAATTATTTGATCTCCGAGCTGCTCGGTCAGGCTGTTTATAAGAGTGGTTTTTCCGGTTCCTATATCGCCTGAAAGAAACAGAAATCCACTGTTGTCCAGAATCCCGTATTTTAACATGGCAAGAGCTTCTTTGTGCTTTTCTCCATACCAGAGAAATTTTGGATCCGCATTGATCTGAAAAGGCTTTTCAGTTAAATTGTAATATGAAAAATACATTGCAATTTCCTTTTATACGCTGGAAAGAAATTCAAGATTTTTTGTCTGAGTATTTTTAGTTCCTATTGTAAGGATTTCTATTTTATTATTTTTCTGTTTTCGAAAATACAGGCGCCCCTTGTATGCAAAGATGACCTCCAGAATTTTTTCCATGTTTTTTCTCCCAAACACCTTCCTTTTTATCGACACAAGTTGCGGGTTTTCGTTGAGCTGGTGAATTAGCTCTTCGCTTTTTATTTTCAAGTCATCGGTAAGATCAAGAAAGCCGTTAACAGCTTTTTTATTTATGGAAATATTTTTATACAGCGCCCTGAATCGTCGCTGCACTGCTTCATAATCCTTTATTTTTTCTCTTTCATAATCCTTTATCTTTTCTTCCAGAGAATTAATAAGTTTTTGCTGTTTATCCTGAAGGCCAAGATTTTTTTCGATTTTTTCTTCAAGAACAACAATATCCTGAATCATCTCTTCTTCATTTTCACCAGCTTTTTTTTTCGCATTCTCAAGATTTTTCTCTCTTATCTGCAATTCGGATAAAAGAGTTTCCCTTTCATGGTTAAGAGACGACAGGCTGAATGCATGATTTTTTTCCAGTTTAAAAAGCCTTTCAATCTCGCCTTTTTTTTCCATATCGTCTTTTTCAGCCATTTTTGCGACTGCTCTGTAGTAAATATATAAAACAAATACAGACACAAAGATATAGAAAGCAAGTATTAAATTTGAAAACAGGGTGTTGTGCCCTACTTTCAGATCTACAGAAACTACAAGTCCTTCATTTAACAGATTGTAATTATCAGCAGCAATTTGTGTGGAATCAAATGGAAACAAAGAGTATTTTTCATCAATAATTGCCGGATATAACAGCGTACCGCCTTTTGTGGCAACAGTCACACGAACCTTAATACCCCATGATATCAACACGCTGTCTTGAAGATAACGGTCGATGTTATTGCCAACAGCATCTTTCAGGCGGATAGTCCCATCAAACAAGGGCAGTGTATCACCTGTGTATATCTCTTCAATTTCGCATAAATACCAGTGCTGAAGATGACTTTCTATAAGTTGTATTGAAACAACATATAAAACAGACGGCAGCAATATACATAGAATAAGTATTTTAAACGAAAGATATTTCATTTCCAACAAATCCGGTTTAGGTTAAAAGCTCATAGCTTATAGCTTATGATTTAGTTAAAATTAGCACTTATGGGAAAAGAGAGCAACCCAAAATTCCTCTTTGCTAAATTCTGTACTATTGTAATAGAGGTGAAAGCTCATAGCTGATAGATACTATCGGGATTCAGGGTTAGATTGGGCTTGGACTGATTGGGCTTGGCTGGATTGGGAGAAAGAAAATGAAGAGTGGGACGAAGAACGGTTCAAGAACTTAAAAATTGGCGAATGGAAGTTTTCCCCGGTTATAATGTCCTTTTCACACTGCAATTTCGAGTAGAATTTTATCGTATTCTACTGATGGCGTAGTATTGGTTCTTTTCTTGTCTTTGGTCTTTTTTAATTCAACCAGGCCCAGCATTTCCAAATAAGTCATATCCTGGGTAACATTCTTCAGGTCTCGGTTAGTCAACCTGGACAGTTCGTACACGGATTGAGGCCGCTTTTCTTTTATGGCATGCAGCAATTCCAATCGCTTTGGGGTCAAAGCTTTCCTCATGACATATAGATTCTTAAAATAGAGGCAATCTTTCCTGGAAACTTTCTCTCCCGCCATGATTTTTTTCATAGTAGATTTGGCCTCTTCAAGGAACGCTTCTGTAGACTTAATGGCGATTTTTATTTTTTTGACTTTCATGATTCATCCTTCGTAACTCCGTTATATCCTGATAGAAATCTGCAAAAAGTTGATCGACGTTCTTGAATTTATACGGCATTTCTTGATTTGCGACGTGCTTGTGATCTCCCTTCTCCTCCGCGTTATCATAGCCGACAAGCCTTTTGCCTTCGCGGATATAAGCGAACGAATATTTCATACCATGGGGTTTATCCTTCGACTCCGGAACCTGCCAAATCTTGATTTCAATGATATCGCCATCGGCAGCAATTTCTTTGACGTGATAAATCTGTTTGGCTTTCATACTTGGTATGGTATACCTTGTGTCAGAAAATTGTCAACCTGTTTTCCGGCAAAAAAAGCTCCGCTTTGCCCCGCAGGGGCTGAGATCTTTTGTGAAACATTTTTTATCAGTTGTATCCTGTCTATCCTGTCCAAAAAATCTTAAAAATGTGCAATAAACTTTCACTTTCAGTAAAAATGTTCGTTCAAAAGTGAAATCTGTTGCACAGATCCTTTTTAAGTATTTTTCATACCTTTGAAAAGCAACAATATCCCTCACAATTCCAATTAGTTATCAACAAAATAACGTTGTTTTTTAAACCTGGTATAATTATTGCTGCCTCTTATGATTAGGCTATGTTCGCGTTAAGTGTGGAAATTAGAGTTGAGCTGGAAGGCAGGGTGTGTCAACGAAAACTGTCACTCATAACTACTTGAATTTATATCAAAACATTTTCAATTTTCTGGCGTGGGCGATTTCCCACATTTAGGAACGAGGTTTAAACTTCGTTCCTAAGAGAGAGGTAAACAATGAAACTACGAAATATAATATTATTTTTGTTAGTAAGTGTGTTTTTTTTATTTATTGTAGTACCAGCCCAGGCACTTACACTGGGGTTTGTTAACATCACAGGCAATAACATTATTGATGCTGGTATTGGAGAGGCTCAACTATGGGTAGAGGTAACGGATGCAGGTTCTGACCAAGTTTTATTTACATTCGGAAACGATGGGCCATTGGCTTCGTCCATTTGCGATGTGTATTTTGACAATGACAATGACGGTGATGGTGACGGTGACACCCTGCTTAGTGTTGCTTTTATCTATAACTCGCCAGTGTATTCGTCGACGGATTGTGTGGAATTTACACAAGATGCCGACCCCGGAAACTTGCCAGGATGGAAGGATGCCGATCCAGATTTCGTGACCACTGCAGGCTTCTCGGCTGACTCTGACGCACCAGTTAGCCCTAACGGCGTTGGTCCCGGTGAAACACTCGGCATACTTTTCGATCTTCAGCCCAGTGGCACTTTCGCCAAAGTTTTAATCGAATTGGGTGATGGCAGTTTGCGCATAGGCATCCATGTTCAGGCATTTGAGAGCGACGGAAGTGAAAGTTTTATAAATGGCAGTGCTGTCCCCGAACCCGCCACTATGCTGCTTCTGGGTAGCGGACTTATAGGGATTGCAGTTAGCAGCAAAAAGAGGTTCAAAAAAAACGGATAGTTTGTTCAAAAAAGTAAAGGGACAGGAAGTTTGCGGCCCCTTTACTTTGTCAAGGATAAATACTGGGTGAAAAGAGGTTCTTCTCCGGCAAAAACAATCATAGTTATCTATGTTGACATTCCTGCTTTTAATGTGTACAGAATGGCTGTACATAAACAAGCAGGAAAAGATGGCAATTCAAACAACCCATGCCCGAGCACGCCTTGCTTTTTTAATAGATGAGGTGACGAAAAATTGAGAGGTGGTTATCATTCAACGACGTGGGAGTGAAGATGTTGCAATGATAGCGGCTGACGAGTTGACCTGCATACTCGAAACGGCACATTTACTTCGTTCGCCTACCAATGCAGAAAAACTCCTTACCGCACTGGATAGAGTCCGAAAAGGATCCGGCATACCACAAACAATTGATGAGCTTCGAAGCGAAGTCGGTTTTGAGCGAGCGTTAAGAGCAAAAGTTTGCTTTTGCAAAGTTCCCATTGCTTCCTGATGCAGGTGACCAGCACAATAGAAGACAACATAACATTTAACCATCACAATGGATATTATTTTTCGTTATTATCCATCTTGATGGATATCATGTTAACTTTTTTTATCCTGAGATGAGCGATTAAACTAATGGCTAAACGCACAGATTGAACTTTTGTCTGCCCCGTAAGATAAGAAAGTATACCTGTATTGAGATGGCCTCTATGTGAAACATTTTTTATCAGTTGTATCCTGTCCATCCTGTCCAAAAAATCTTAAAAATGTGCAACAAACTTCCACTTTTAGGAAAAACCTTCATTCAAAAGTGAAATCTATTGCACATATTCTCATCAAGTGTTTTTTTCTACCTTCAAAAGGTAGAAAATATCTATCATTAATTCCGATTAGTTATCAACAAAATAACGTTATTTTTTAAATCCGGTATAATTATTGCGGTATAATATGATTAAGATATTGAGAGTCCAAAGTTTTGCTGTTCTGCCGGATTTGATCCGGCATTCATTCAGCTTCATTATGGTGTTTAAATTAGTGCCCTATTGGGCGAGTTGTTGAGTTTATGGGCTTACCGGCTAAGAGCTATGAACCATTATTGCAAACTGATAGTTTATAACCTATTAATAAGATGGACTTTTTATGAAACTGTTAATTATGACAAGACATATGATGAGAAGGAGGTGATGAATGGCAAAATAGTATAGGCCAGAGGAAAGGATTGAAGGGCATGTAACATGTACCACGGCTGTAATAATACCAACAAAAAGCCCCCCATGGGCTGAAAACAACGGGTCATGACGCAAGATAAAGAAACTATTAAAACAAATCCATCATCACGACGTCTTGATTTGGCTTTCGTCTATTCAATCCTTAATTAGAGCCTATTTCAGTAGGCGACTAAGCGCGATCTAAAAGGCCAGTTGGAAGGGCACGAACCATGTATATATGGCCTACTGAAATAGGCTCTTAGTATTGATACTAAAGCTGAAAAAGAAAAGAAATCTGATCTGATAGAGAATTATAGGAGGAAATAATGAAGATAATGAAGAAGTTATTGTTATTAATCACATTAGTCGTGGGAGTAATAGCCTTTGCCCTGCCAGCTCAGGCGACGACACTTACGTTTGATTTGGATATCGAATTCAGTGGGGCAGACGAACCACAAGGTGAGCAACCACCATCATGGCTGACGGCGAGCTTCGACGATGGAAATACGCCGGGAACTGTGACGCTGACCATGACGGCCACCAACTTGATGAATGCTGAGCACATCAAAGAATGGTATTTTAACTTTGAGAGCGATTATATCAACGTTAATTTACTGAGCATTATCCATGATTCCGGCATCGCTGCTACGACGGTGTATCAAAGCCCTGATCCTAATGCTACCAAACCGGAATACAAAGCCGACGGCGACGGCCTGTTCGATCTATACTTTGATTTTCAAAATACTTTTGGCGTAGATGATACGGCAGTATATATCATTTCGGATAACCTTGATAACGGTGTAATCACAGTGGAATCATTCAATTTAGCTAGTGAGCCTGAGAATCCTGAAACCTCCAACCCCAAGCCGGGCTACTTTTCCGCCGCACATATCGGCGGCATCTACGATCCCTTATTTAAAGATGAGTACGGGAATGAAGTTCCGAACAACACAGAGGGAAGCGGATGGATCGGTGATGGCGATGGCGGCTGGCCTCACCAATCCATCCCCGAACCAGCCACTATGCTGCTTCTTGGCAGCGGACTTATAGGGATTGCAGTTAGCGGCAAAAAGAGGTTCAAAAGAAGAAACGGATAGTTTGTTCAAGAAAGTAAAGGAACAGGAGGTTTGCTGCCTCGCCCTTTATACTTTGTCAAGTAGTCGAGTTGTTGATTGGTCAAATGGGTTGTTGTTATATGGTGAATTGGCTGCAATTGTTTCCCATTTTCAACGACTTGACGACTCGACTATTTAACTTAATGCCTGAACAAAAACCCCTGGTTCCGAAACGACGAAGCAATCCCCTTCTTTCCAAGAGATTGCTTCGTCGCTGTTCAGGATGTTTTTGTTCAAGCATTATTTTTTTTGTAGTAATAGTTTTTACTTATAGACAGTTATTTGTTCTATTCCAACCTTCCCAGCAGTGTCATATGCCATTATTTCAATCTCGTGTTCTCCTACTGACTCCTTTCGCATATTCCAGTTGTAGTTTAATGTGCTTCTGTATTTTACAGCTTTGAGTATTTCGTCAATATAAAGTTCCATTCTGTTAACGCCGACATCACTTGTGGCTGAAGCAGATATCTTTACCAGAAGACCGGAAACAGTAACACCATCTTCAGGAGAACCGATGTTGACAGACGGCGCAATTGTTCCGATTGTTGTATCTTTAGAGTTGCTCACATAGACCGTAACAGAGTTTGATTGTTTTAAATTGTCAGAACTGTCATAGGCGATCGCCGAAAGTTCATAGCCTCCTTCCAGCAAATCATTTGTATCCCAGTAAAAATCGTAAGAAGCAGTGGTGCTTGTGCCAAAAAACGTCCCATCAATATAGAGTTCAACCCTTTCAATCCCCACATTGTCCGTAGCTGAAACACTTACTCTAACTGAACCGCTTACTGTTGAGCCTTCTACCGGAGATACGATTGATACCCAAGGATCTGTTATATCCGGTTCAGGTTCAGGTCCAAATTCAGGTGTTGTCCCTATTGCTGCAACAAGGCTGGAATAGGCATTGATTCTGCCGTAGCCGTAATAGCTGTCAAAGCCCGGGTCTCCAAGATCATCGGCGTTCTGCGTGATGATTTCTACAACCTGAGTGTTTGTTAAATCAGGGTTTGCTGATATAATAAGCCCGGCAAGACCTGCTGCAACAGGAGAAGAAAAAGATGTTCCATTCCAGTATCCATACCCGCCGCCTCGACTGGTCGTAAGAATTGATGCACCCGGCGCTGCTATATCAACCCAGTTCCCATAGCTTGAAAAACTTGCCCGCGTGTCACTTGAGGTGGTTGCAGAGACAGCCACCACATGCTCACAGGCAGCCGGATAGATAGGCGTATTTGTACCATAATTCCCGGCACTGGCAAAGACAAGAGTT
>DAOWEW010000120.1 GCA_030638305.1 Desulfobacteraceae bacterium | reverse complement strand
TGTAATGGATGGGAAGAAAATTGGAATCACCCATTGGGTGAATAAAAAGAATGGCTTAATAAATTGACGCGCTCTTGGTAATTGCGAGGTTTATGAGAAAACTATCTCTTATAGATGCTGAAAATCGCTCAACTTAGGTAAAAGAATCAGGAAAGAAAAAATTCTTGCAGCATTTGGAAGAAAGATTGAAGCAAACAATAAAACATTCAGATTTGAAAAAAAATGCAAGCTATAGAAGGCTTATCAGGCTTGAATTATATAAACTTGAAAAACATTTAATGGATGAAGAACTTTATAAACCATTTGTTATGGACTGGTAAAAATGTTTGTAATATTATTTTACGATATTAATCAAAAACGTTGCTCAAAAGCACTTAAAATATGCAGAAAATATCTTGAATGGGTTCAAAACTCAGTTTTTGAAGGAGAAATATCAGATGCAGGTTATGAAAGGCTGATTTTTGAGCTTGGTAAAATCATTAAGGAAAAGGATATGGATTCTATAGTGGTTTATAAATTCAGACAAATGAAGTATTATGAAAGGAAAGTTTACGCTGTAGATAAAAAGAAGGAAACAAAATTTATATAAATTCTGTCGATCACAAGTAACGTCAAATACCAATGAGTATGACAGAAATAACAGGCAAAAATTATTGCGAAGCTCGGGTTCAAGACCCCGTCGCTTGCGGCGGGGAGTTTCATTAGTATTTGTTTTTTACAACTTGTTTTTTTATTGACTAAATAGCATAACATTGCATGTTATTGGCCTTTTCACACTACATAGAGCTCTCTCGGGATGTTTTTGATACAATGCTATTAATATAGTGGGTTCAGAAAGTACTGCCACAATATGTTGTGATAGCAAATTTTGAGACTCAAATACCGACAGGAAATTTCGCTATAAAATCAACATGCTATGATCCCGAGAGTTCTCAAATACGGATAATAAGCCGATGCAATCAACCCGATCACAAAAGGCCAGGATACAATGGCTTAAAAGTACGGATGGAGTAATACTGCTCAAGAGCTCAGGCGATTGGACGATCAATGCTCTTCGGGATGCCGCCGGGATACTTGAGCAGTTTTCCAGGGCAAACCGCAACGTATCCATCCAGTGGGATGTTTTCAATGTCGGGAAAGTGGATTCGGCAGGCATGATGCTTTTCATTCACTATTACGATGTGCTGAAATCAAACAAGTGCTCCATTAAAGTCATTGGGGCGAAAATAGAACATGAAAAGATGTATGGGCTGCTGCGCAAGTATGCACCCGGAGATTCAGGGGTGGGGCCTGCTTTTTCTTCCCGTTTTTTGAAGTTCTTGAGCAATACAGGTAAAAACTCCGTAGCATTTGTGCTGGACATGACGGCATTTCTTGCTTTTATTGGCGAAAATTTTGTAAACTTGCTGTACTCATTGCTGCACCCGCGTTCTATCCGCTTTGGCGCAATTGTGAAGAATATTGAAGAAGCCGGTGTGCGTGCAATACCCATCGTTGCTTTGACCAGTTTTTTGATCGGGGTGGTGATCGCCTACCAGGGGGCGGTGCAGCTTGAGAAGTTTGGAGCCAACATTTTCATTGTAGACATGATCGGGCTTTCGATCACGAGAGAACTTGCCCCGCTTATCACGGCCATAGTCGTGGCCGGCCGGACCGGTTCTTCATATACCGCTCAACTTGGCGTGATGAAGATTACTGAAGAAATTGACGCCATGCGTACCATGGGATTTGATCCCCATCGTTTTCTGGTACTGCCGCGCATCATAGCCCTGATGATTGCCCTGCCGCTGATGATTTTTTTTGCCGACATAATCGGTATTGCTGCCGGTATGTTTATCTCTCATGTCCATCTGCACCTCTCTTATGCTGAGTTTCTCCACCGGTTGCAGACTGTTCTTGAGGTTAAGCATGTATGGATCGGTCTTTGTAAAGGTCCGTTTTTTGCGTGGCTTATCGCCATTGTTGGCTGTTTCCGTGGATTTCAGGTCTCGAAAAGCACGGATAGCATAGGGCATTATACTACCATTAGTGTTGTTAACGCTATTTTCCTGGTAATTGCCTGTGACGCACTTTTTTCAGTATTATTCACGGAGCTTGGCATTTGAGTAAAATCGTTATCACAGTATCGGATATTGTGACCCGGTTCGGCAAAAACGTGGTTCATGACGGCGTCAGCCTGAATGTGCGCCAGGGTGAAATCTACGGGCTTCTTGGTGGCAGCGGATCAGGTAAATCTACTTTAATGAAAGAGATGATCATGCTGCGGCGTCCCCAGTCCGGAGAGATCAGAGTTCTTGGTCAAAATCTTTTGACTATTACCCGCGCTGATGCAACTATGCTGCGGCGGCAATGGGGTGTGCTTTTTCAGGGTGGCGCTCTCTATTCTTCACTCACTGTTAAGGAAAATATCGGGATAACACTCAAAGAGTATACCGATCTTCCCTTAAAACTGATTCAGGATATCGTGCGCTTGAAAATTAATATGGTTGGTCTTCCTGAACATGCAGCAGATCTCTATCCGTCGGAACTGAGTGGCGGCATGGTCAAACGGGCGTCATTGGCACGAGCGCTGGCTATGGATCCGAAGCTTTTGTTTCTTGATGAACCGACATCAGGCCTGGATCCATCGGGCGCAGAGGCTTTCGACAATTTGATTCTTAAACTGCGGGAGGTTCTTGGATTAACCGTTTTAATGGTAACCCATGATCTTGATTCCATCCGGACTGTGGTTGACCGTCTTGCCGTACTGGGCGAAAAAAAAGTAATCGGGGAGGGTACCCTTAATGAAGTCACACAAAATCCCCATCCCGTTATCAAAAAGTTTTTCGGTGGAAAGCGGGGGCTGATAAGGAGCAACAATGGAGGGTAAAATCAATTATACGATTGTCGGACTGTTCGTTGTTTTGCTATTGGCAGGGCTGATAGCTTTTGCTTTCTGGCTGGGGAAATATGGCGGCAAACAGGAATATGACTACTACAATGTTTATATGTCGGAATCGGTTTCCGGATTGAGTCCCGATGTTTCCGTTAAATACAGGGGCGTTGACGTAGGTACCGTGGAGCATATAGGTATAAATCCGAAAAATTCCGAAGAGGTGGAACTCCTTTTAAAAATCAAACAAGGCACCCAAATCAAGGTGGACACCACTGCGACGATTGAGTCTTTCGGAATAACAGGGCTGGCTTTCATAGAGCTCAAGGGAAGCAGCAAAGACGCTCTTTTGCTCAAAAAAACAAAAGATACAATTCCTGTCATTCCTGCAAGTCCTTCGACATTTGCACAAATCGATAAATCCCTGAGCCTGCTTGCTGCAAAATCGGCAATGGCTCTGGACAAGTTTGACCGGCTGCTCAGTGAGAAAAATCTGCAAAACATTGAAGATATACTTTCTGAAACAAAGATGCTTGCCAAAGATATCCGAGGGCAATTGCAAGGATTTCGGAATCTTGTTGATAACGGTGTTGTCATGGAAAAAAGCATTGCCAGGGGTTTTGAAAAGGTTGAAGCAGCCTCTGTCAGTGTTAAGAAAATGGCTGATAGCCTGAAGAATAACTATGCCGACGTTGGTTATAACATGAACCGGGATGTGCGGCAGAGCCTTGAATCTTTTAATCAACTTCTTTACGAAGTGAGTATTCTGGTGGGAGATCTGCAAAAAACAACCCGAGCCATTGAAGCCAGCCCAAGTGACCTGCTGTTCAAACACACCCCGCCGAGGCCTGGACCTGGAGAGGAGGGATATAATGAAAAATAGCTGTTCTATGATCTTCATCCTTTTCTGCCTGCTCGCCGGCTGCGCGACCAAAACCGTTCCTCCTGCCGATATCTATACGATATCGCCTGAATGGGATAGCAATAGCGCCCAAGAGGAAACAGAAAACAAGAATTCTACTATTATTAAAATAGCTTTGGTTCGTGGAACGCGAGCTCTTACAGGCACCGAAATCCTTTATACCGACGCACGGTATGGGCAGAACAGCTATGCCTACAGCCGCTGGAGTGATGCGCCGGTCAGATTGCTGCAAATCCTCTTTCAGGTTGCCGTAGAAAAAAGTGGCTGGTTTGGGGCCGTGGTTCCTTCCACCTCCGCTTCAGAAGCCGATTTGCTTTTAGAAAGCACTTTGTATGATTTCAGTCACCATATTAATGATGATGAAACTTCCGATGGAGTCGTGAGAGTACGTTTTTATCTCATAGATAATACGACAAAAACGGTAACTGCAACAAAAGAGTTTGTGTCATGTGTTCCGGCCTCCTTGCAGAATGCCCAAGGCGCCGCAACCGCACTCAACAAGGCTGCGACAAATGTTGCCCGCGATCTTGTATCCTGGCTTGCCGAACCCGGCAGGCTTTAAAAGAAAAAACAAGCAGAGTCAAACGCAATAGAAACAGCAATACAGACATGCAGACTCTGACAGATAGAACCAGATATCAAGGCGGAAGCTTGCTGTCACGAAAGGAGGAATAAATGGACGAGAGCTACCGGGCATTCTTCGGACTTCAAAGAGAGCCCTTTTCAGCAAACCTCAAGCTTGAAGATATTCTAAAAACCGATGAGCTTACAGCGGTTAAAACGCGGTT
>DAOWEW010000203.1 GCA_030638305.1 Desulfobacteraceae bacterium | reverse complement strand
TGTAATGGATGGGAAGAAAATTGGAATCACCCATTGGGTGAATAAAAAGAATGGCTTAATAAATTGACGCGCTCTTGGTAATTGCGAGGTTTATGAGAAAACTATCTCTTATAGATGCTGAAAATCGCTCAACTTAGGTAACAGGTTCCTTTCCCGCCTGCTCCTGTATTGAACTCAATCTTTAATACCGGAGGATCATGGAGCGCTCTTCCTTTGACAGGCAATGCAGCGCCGGACAGTTCCATATTGAGAACACGAACAGAATCCATGGTTTGTATGTAATAAAGGAAGTTCTCATCTTCGCTGTGTGAAAATCCGTTTCTGACAATCAACTCATAAGGACTTTTTATTTCATTTGAAATATCCGCTTTGTAATAAAATGTTTTTGTCTGAGCATGACTGCAAAACATGCTCATCAGTTCAAAATCAAGGGGGGTATTATTGAGGGTAATATTGAGGTGATTAAACAGGTCGGATGCTTTGTTGCGAAAAAACTTATCTTTTTCCTCTTCGGTTATACTGGAATCACGATCTGCATTCATGGTTAGTATTCCATGCATATCTGCCAGCTCGGTCTGAATCAGCGTATAATCTATAGCTACAAACTCCGAATTCAAACGAACATATATATGATGTCCCATTGATTCCGGTCGAACATCATGAGCATGTAATAAGTCAGTTGCAAAGATTAAAAGTGTAGTAATAAAATAACAAGAAAGTATTGTTTTTCGAAATAATTGATTAACTGAAAATGATTTCACTAACTGTCTCCTTCTTCTGAAGGGTAAGGAATGAAAAAAATATTTTATTCTTCATCCCAAAGGTTCTTCAAATCACCATTTTTTGTCCACAAAAAAAGCCACGAAAACAATTTGTCATCTATGATTCTGTTGATTTATTCTTCTCAAAAATTGACACAACATATTGTATTTATACAATAAATCTGTAACAATATACTGTGTTCCGGTTTTTAAAAGAATAAGGGTTCGCACAAGAATAAGTTCGCAATTTTAAGTGTTGAGGCGTCCGTTTGGCAAGGCGCGAAAGCGCAGGAATATCAGGATATTCCGAGCTTTTGCAACGCAGCCATACGAGATGCATCGGCACTTAAAATGTGAAGTTACTTTTGTGTGAGCCCTAAAATCAACAAAGTCATCTTTTTGATGACAAAAAGCCTTCGTGGCTTGATTGAATTTGGCTCTATTTTTTCGAACTTTTTTCAGAGATGTAGCGGCTTCTGCCACCATGTTCATCAATACTCAAGCAAGTTCGAATAAACTCTTTTGTACCCAGAAAAATTCTCTATCAAATCGTTGTTTTTTATCACATAATCCTATTAAATGTCAACATGTTTGTTATACTGTGCAGATAAATCTTTCGATATAGCTACTTCGCGTTGCGGCCTTTTGGTACGTCTTCATCAAAGGGATAGAACCACACAGAATTTGCTCTACGTGCCGGCTTGCGCGGCTCTGACAACAGCCCTGGGTTCTTCATATACCAATCACCATAATCGCAACCAGCCAGTTCGATCATGCCAATGATGACACCTCGTGGCAGTGAGTTCATGTCAAGATTGTACTTTTCGGTCAAATTTTCTTCGTCTTTACGGTTGTATCGACCGAGGCTGGCATAAATATAGATCTGTCCCCTGATATTGGTAGCACAGCTACGATACTCAATATTCACGTAACCATATTCAGGGTGGTTGTACGGCTCTTTTTCACCACGCATAAAGAGTTCTGCCCACGGTTGCCTGACGCTGAGTGCAATCATCGTTTACCTTCATGCAAGTCTTTAAAAAACTTTAACCCACCATAAGGAACGTGGACGAAATAACTTCATCAATCAGATCCGCTTTTTTTCGTCCGCGTTCCTTATGTTCTTCCCTAAAAATTCATGTTCATTCCGGCTATGAACCTGAATCCATCATCAGGATAATCGGCATGGGACTCGAAATCAGTATCAAAGAGATTGTTAATATGGACGAAGATTTCGCAGGGCAGCGATTTAATCAATATCGGATGAATAGTCTTTAGATTTACCACGCAATAGGAATCTAATTTCTTGGACTGAACAGTGCCCGGACTGCTATACTGGCGGCTTAACGCCTTAAATATTGCCTCAATCTTTGTTCCTGTTGGAAGCACAAATTTTCCTGTAAGCTTTGCATTATGTCGTGGCGAATATGGCAGGTCTTTGTTTGTTTCCTTGTTTTCTGTGTTCTGATAAATGTAGCTCAAATCCAGGGAGATATTTTTCTGCCATTTGGAGGTCAAAAAGAGTTCCACACCCTGCTTATAAGCCCGTGAGATGTTATCAGGGTGATAGATCAGGTTTTCATCCCTTAAATAAGTAATCATGTCCCTGGTGTCTGTTCTGAACAATGTTGCATTAAAAATAGTCTTTTTGTTAAAGCTATGCTCCAGGCTCAGATCATAAGAATAAATTTCTTCTTCACTTAAGTCCGGGTTTCCTCTTACCTGGTCAATGGAACCGTGGCTTGGCTGGTATAATTGATTAAAGGTGGGAATTTCAACAGAGTATCCGGCATTGGTCTTAAGCAAGGTGTTTTGGCCAACTGCATAGCTCAGACCAATGTTTCCAGCAGGAAAGTATCCAAAATCGCTGGAGTGCTCTCCCCTTAGACCAAGACTGATTGTAAAGTCGTAGATTTCACGATCGTGCTGCAAATGAAGCGATGCCTTTTCACGATGATGATCACCTGAAATATCATGTTCTACCTCATTTTTTTCTAACAAGCCCCCCAGTCTCAATGCCCCTCTCTCTTCATGTGACCAGATGGTTTCACCCTTCATCCCGTATTTACAGTTTTCTAATGTCGATATTCTGCCGTCATCAGCTCTATCTTTAAGGTCCTTTATATCCGCATACCATTTCATGGAGAACTCGCCTGTATCGCCTATGAGTCCGTCCGTATGAAAGTCAAGCGATCCCTTCCGGTATTTTTGCCTGGCATTGGGGGTTTCATTATCAGTAGGTCCTGGAGATCCATGCTCTGTCTGATAATAACGGACGTTAAGGTCATATTTGGTTTGGAATTGGCTTTTTTTGCTCCAGTTAAAACTGAAATTGCCGCTGTCCCTGTCACTGTTGGGCCGTTTCCCATCTTTGTGACCGCCTCCGGTTGTGAGCATGATGCTTCCCTGATCCTGAGGAACAGTGTAAGTGCAACTGGCATTGGCCGTGCCATAGGATCCGCCTCTTATCTTGAATCGGCCTTTGTTTTTGCTCTTTTTGGATGTGCTTCTTGTTGGACTTACAGTCACGATATTGACTGCCCCTGCTGTACTGCCCTGCCCAAGCCAGACCGGTACAGGCGGCTTGAACACCATAACCTGTTTTACGATTTCAACAGGGATGGTGTTCAGATCAACACCGCCATACTGGCTGGAGTTAAGCGGCCTGCCGTCCACCAGGATCAATACGGAACCTGATCCACCACCCCGGATAGAGATCTTTGTTCCCATAGAACCGCTGCTTTGCCTCACATCCACACCCGGCATGGAAGCAAGAGCCTCTCCCACTTCAAGAAAGTTCCGTTTTTTTATCTCCTCCTGATTCATGACAACCACATTCTGGGGATGGTTTTTCACATATTGGGGAATCCGTTCTGCCGTAACAGTGATCGGGGCCAGCCTTTGAACCTGGCCTTCAACCCGGGTTGAATAATCTTCGGCCAGAAGCGGCGCTGATAAAAGAAAAAATAGTAAACACCCTATAAAAAATGGAAGTAATGAGAAGAATAATGCAAGGTGACGGTTTATATTTTTCATTTGATTGTTCATATGCTCCTTTATGATAAATGTAAAATTACCACAATTGATGAGATAAAGGCGACCCTGAATACTCAAAAATCGTTAAAAAATAATTTGACATTTTTACCATATTTTTAATCTGTCCTTATTCGCAAAAGTCCTCGAAATAGCTCGCTATTCCTACGATATTGCTCAATCAAATCAATTAAGGATATGGCGAAGTTGGAATGTAAAAATGCCAAGTTATTTTTTATCGAACCCTTATTCCGGCCTATGGTTTTGCGATTGCCCTGATACTGCAACGGCTGGATATTGTCGCAATCTGCGCCATACTTGTTGTGCTGCCGTGGCAGGCTTCGCACATCAACCCGAGAACAGGATCACTGTGCAGCCGATACAACAGCCAATTTCTTTCAAAGCAAGTTTAATCAATGCCTTGGCACGATCTATGTATCAAGCTTCTTTCGCTCGCATGTAATCCAGAACCAGGCATTCAGGCAACCAAGGATGACACCGATAACAAGAAGCATGAGTGTCCACGAATAGCGACTCGGCCATTTCAGATCTATTGAGATGCCCAGCGCAATGCCGATCAATGTGGGAACGGCCACTGACCAACCGACAAGGCCGAACATCCCCAGTCCAAACCAGACGCCACTGTCCTTTTCACGACGGGCTTTTATCTTGCGGGCTTCTTTAGTCCCAACTGTTTTGCTTAATTGTTCCGCTCTGTTCTGATATTTTTGTTTCATAAGCCTGTCATTGACTCAGGTTTTTCCAGCTCTATAAATCTCCGGACAAAATTGGCCTCAAGTTTTGCCAGTGCTGAACGAGACATCTTTGCCCGATCTTCAAGCTCGACAAATTGTTTTTGAATTGTTTGTTTCAACATTCCCAGGTCAGGCCCGATAACAGCATTTCTTGTTGAAACCAGAACTTCGCCACCACATTTGATCAGAACTCCTTCATCTACAGCGACAAATTGTTCAACGTTCTGAGCTGTTACAAAAGAAAAGAGTCCCGGAACAAGGGCTGCTGCAAAATCAATATGACGTGGTAAGATGCAAAAAGATCCATTTTCAGCCTCGGCAATCACTTTGGTAACCTCCTCGTCAATAAGAATATGTGTTGGAAGTAACACCTTGAGTTTCATGTTTTTTTTGCTTCGCTGATTTTTCCGATCATATAAAGCGCTTTCTCCGGATAATCGGTAAATTCATCATTTAGAATGCGCTCGCAACCATCAAGAGCATCTTTTAGATTAACCATCTTTCCCTTGTGGCCGGTGAACTGTTCTGTCGTAAAAAAAGGCTGTGTCATAAACCGTTCCAATCGCCGGGCATGATACACAATCCGCCTGTCATCCCGGGAAAGTTCTTCTAACCCCAGCATGGCAATAATGTCTTTAAGTTCCTCATAGGTTGCCAGTGTCTTGCGAACCTCCTGAGCCACATGAAAGTGTCTCTTTCCGGCAATAAGGGGCACCAGCATTTTGGAACCGGAGCGGAGCGGATCAATGGCAGGATAGAGCCCCTGTCCGGCTCTTTTTCGCGACAGCGCAATGGAGGAAGAAAGATGAGCAAATGTATGCACTGCTGCAGGATCCGTAAAATCGTCTGCCGGTACATACACGGCCTGAGTAGAGGTAATAGCGCCGGCTGCGGTGTTGCAGATGCGCTCTTCAAGTTTGGCCAGTTCCGTTCCCAGAGTCGGCTGATACCCAAGGCGGGAAGGAACTTGTCCCATAAGTCCGGATACCTCCGATCCTGCCTGGATAAAACGGAAGATATTGTCAATCAGAAGCAGAACATCCTGCCTGGCATCATCTCTGAAGTATTCAGCCATGGTCAAAGCTGCGTGACCGACCCGAAACCTGGCGCCCGGAGGTTCATTCATTTGCCCAAACACCATGACAGTGTCATTTATCACACCGGCATCCTTCATGTCGCGATAGAGCTCCTCACCCTCCCTGCAACGTTCACCAATGCCGCAAAAGATGCTTACACCCTGACGACGCCCCACGATGTTATGGATCATTTCCGTAATAATCACAGTCTTGCCAACGCCGGCACCACCGAAAAGTCCGGCCTTTCCTCCTCTTTCCATAGGCGCCAGGACATCAATGGCTTTGATACCGGTTTCAAAAATTTCGGATACGGTTGCCCTCTGATCAATTGGCACTGGGTTTCGATGGATAGAACGCCATTCCCCCCCCTTTATTTCCCCTTTCCGATCAATGGGTTCTCCGAACACATTGAACATCCTGCCAAGCAGACGCTTTCCTACAGGCACATTCAAAGGTTGACCCGTATCAATGATCAGCGAACCGCGGGCTAATCCCTGAGTCAAAGTCAACGCAACCCCGCGAACCATTTCGGAACTAAGATGGGTTTCCACTTCAATGGCTATTCTGCCCTCTTTGCCGGTTCTCAACAGGCTGTGAACAAGTGGAAGTCTTTGCGGAAAATGAGCGTCAACTACGCTGCCACGCACAGAAACCACCCTTCCCTGGTTGGGTCGATCAAAGTCTTTGTGTTCAGTCATTTTCTCAACAATTCCAGTAAAAAGTTCAGTTTAAAACTGCCGGAACAGTTTTTATTACCACCTCTGTCAAAGGAACACGGACGAATTAACTTCCACAAGCAGGCGCACAGATTTGGGTCGAATTTGCCCAAATCTCAAATATAGGCCTGAAGCTGTGATGCATAGTTGGGGAAGTTAATTCGTCCACGTTCCCTATTTATTTGTTTTGAAAAAATCTTCTATTCCTTTGCTTATACCTTTAGCAAAATCAGATAAAACTTTTGCGTCATTTAGCTCTTTTTCTTCAGCAGGGTTGCTCAGGTAACCGGTTTCTATAAATATTGCCGGCATATCCGCACCGGACAGCACCAGAACAGGTGCGCTTTGGACCTTGCATTTTGCAAATCCTATATTTTCATTAATACGATTTTTCACTGATTCGGATAGAATATGACTTTTTATTTTGTGTCTGTTTTGGAGATTATGCCATTGGGTCAGGATATTATTGTTTTTAATTGTTTTTAATGTCACGTTTCCTGAAACATTTGTCGGCCCTGATATTTTATTATAGTAATAGATGTATATGCCGCTCGCTTTATGTAAAAAGCTTCCTCCGGAATGTATGCTGATAAAAAGGTCTGCTTTTAGATGGTTGGCCGCATCAATTCTGCCGGGGATATCAAGCTGGTAATCATCTGTTCTCGTAAGAAATACATTGTATTGATCTTCAAGTTCTTTTTCAATAATATGGGCGAGTTTTAAACTTACTGTTTTTTCATAAATCCCATTCATACCCTGAGCGCCTTTATCACGCCCTCCATGACCGGGATCTAATACAATA
>DAOWEW010000117.1 GCA_030638305.1 Desulfobacteraceae bacterium | reverse complement strand
GGCACCTACCGGCAGTTCGACTACACGCACTTTGCGTTTTGTGCTTTTTGTACATTCCTCTCTTGTGCAATCAGCGCATACAGCGCTTTCTTCCCCGGGTGTGAGCTGAAAAGGGCATCCTTTTACAACTTCGATCATTGGAAGGATGTCTGCCAGTGCGCGTACTGCTGTTGACTTGGCTGTTCCCTTTTCTCCGCGGATTAATACTCCTGAAAGGGTGGGGTTGATGATGTTGAGAATAAGGCCGAGTTTCATGTTTTCCTGGCCTACAATTGCTGTAAATGGGTAGATATGTTTTGTTTTCAATTAAATGTTCCTCCTTGTAATATCTATAAGCTCATTTGCTTTTAAATCTTCGATTTTGAAGTAGTTAGCGCAAAGGGCTGTGGCCAGTTTTTCGGTAGTTCCTGCAAAACAATGGAGGTCAATCATTTCAACAAGTTACATATTACAGCTTTTGCCGCCTTTGCACGGAAGTGGGACTTTAGTCCCGCAAAAATACCGCGCAACAAGGGGCGGGGCTAAAGCCCCACTTCCTAACAGTACAAAGTAATATTTAGGCGGTATTTCCTAACCTCCATTGTTTTGCAGGGACTACCCAAGGTTCTGGGTTCAAAGGTTCTGGGTTAGTGAAGGATAACAAAAGAAAGTTAGCCCTCAACGCCAACATCTGAACCTCTGAACCTAATTTTTTGCTTTACCAACACAATAAACAGCCACCATGAAAAAGATTATTCCCAATACCGGAAGAAGGAGATAAGAAAATATCTCCGGCCTCATGCCATAAGAAGCATCTCTTATGGCATGAGAAGCGTGTGTGAGGGGCAGGAGATTTAGCAGCTTCTGCGCCCAGGATGGCAAATGTTCGATGGGGAAAAAGGTGCCACCAAGAAATGCCATAGGTGTGATAACAAAATTTGATAAAAGCGCCTGATCACCATGGGATCTGACGAGCATCGCAAAACACACGGCAACAGAGGCAAATACAAAACTGTTTAAGATTATGGCTAACCAGAATAACACATTATAGGAAAGAACTACTCCGAACAAACCTGCTATTGTCAAGATGATAATCGAAGAGAGCAGGGCCCTTGTAACACCTGCCAGCACTTCACCGACTACATAAGCAATATTGGGTATAGGGGCTGATTGAAATTCATCAAAAATATGCCAGTAAAACCGGGATACATTAATTTCAATACCGATTGCAAATGCCTGGGTCATACTGGTCATTGCCACAAGCCCTGGAACCAGAAATTCTATATAAGAATGTCCATCTACGGTCATATCGCGTCCCATACCCAGACCAAAGGCAATAAGATAAAGAAGCGGGGAAACTGACATGGATGCAATTTGTTTGAAAAATTTTCGCTTTAAGATCAGAAGTTCTCTGTAATATACGGTAGACCACCCTTTTATAATCATATACCCACCTTTTTCCCTGTAAGAGATACAAAAGCATCTTCCAGATTAACTCTTCTCAAGGTAAAGCTTCCTTCGCGCTTTTTAATATAATTGCCTGCTTCATCCTTGTTTTTGAAGTAAATAGTTTCAATATTGTCGTTTACCATATCATCAAGCGCCCATTTTCCTATTCTATCCATAAAATTTTGCGGGGTATCGACCTTTACGATTTCCCCCTTATCAAGAAAAGCAACTCGGTCTGCCAGGAACTCCGCTTCCTCTATATAATGTGTGGTTAAAAAAATGGTTGTGCCGTTTTGCTGGAGTTTTTTGATTAGAGACCATATCTTTCGTCTTATATTCGGGTCCAATCCCACGGTAGGTTCATCAAGAAAAAGGATTCTGGGCGAATGCATCATAGCTCTTGCAATTACAATACGCCTTTTCATGCCTCCGGACAGGTGTTTTATGAAAGAATTTTTGCGGTCTTTAAGTTCAATATAATCCAATAATTCATCAATCTTTTTTACTCTCTCTTTTTTTGGCATATGAAAGAGCCTGCCATGAATATTTAAGTTTTCATAAACAGTAAGCTCATTATCAAGATTTATCCTCTGGGTTACGAGTCCGCTTTGCAGCTTTGCTTGCAGCGATTCTTTCTGAATATGAAAATTGTTCAGAAATGCATCTCCTGCGGAAGGCTCTGTCAGGCCTGTCAGGATATTTACAGTTGTTGTCTTGCCGGAACCGTTAGGGCCAAGATAAGCAAACAACTCGCCTTTTAAAACATGAAGAGTGATTTCGTTTAATGCCCGGACATTTTTGTAATTTTTCTTAAGACCTTCTAATCTTATCAATGCTATCTCCTTTTGGGTTGAGAGGTTCAGGGTTTTGGGTTCAGGGTTCAAAGGTTCTGGGTTTGAACCTTTGAACCCTGAACCTCTGAACCTCTATTCACGACAAAATGCATATTCTGTGTTTTCCCACAATATTCTGATACTCCCTCCGCGGATCAATATCTACAGGTCCCTCAATAGCCCCAACATATTTGCCGCAAGGCGATATACCACATGCCACCCCCAGACCTTTCATCTTGTAATACCAGATCAATTTGTCTGCGCCTCCGCCTTGCCGCTTCAGGTCAAAACAGTATATTCCGGCCATTTCATTTGATCTTTCTATATAATTGTGACACATTGCTACCACAAGATAACGACCATTCCTGCATAAAACAGGAGTTTCAATAGCGCCTCTTGCTGGCCAGAGCCAGGATGTATTCCCATCACGGTCAAGTTTGATAATTGAATTTTCGCTCGGATGTTTTATATCCGGCGTCGAGGCCATCCCCTTTCCTGCCGGAGCTACATAAGTCCTGCCGATAGTAAGAAGCGCCGAGCCTTCATCATCTACAAAAACCTTTCCTCCATAAGCATAAATTGGTATTTCGCTTACTTTAATAGGAGTGGATATAGCCTTTTTATAAATCAGATGCGGCATTTTCTTTTCCACACTTTTTGCCATATCAAACAGAAAAAACCTTCCATCACTGGAACAGCAGGCAGCATATTTTCCGTTCGGTGAAATATGGGAATTGCCGCCTATTGAGATTGATTGAAAACCATGTTTTTCAACAGGAGGAACCGAATACCTCCATATCAGGGTGCCATTTACAGCATCAAGCAGATAAAGAGTGTTTTCCGGATATTTCTGATGAATGCGTCCATTTGCAGATCCACCCCAGCCGCCAAAGGTCAGATATCTCCCGTTTGCATCAACAGATACCTTGAGCGGCGCTGTATCCATGGCTCCTGTGGCAGGAAATTTCCACAAAAGTTCTCCTGTTTTAAGATCAAGTGCATAGATGACACCTCTTTTTGGCCAGTATTTTACCTTGCGGCTGCCTACTGTTAGGTAATCCTCTTTTGTTTTTGCTGCGCTCACATATACCCTTTCATCAACACAAACAATGGAACAGATCTTCGGCTGATGACCATAATAAGTTGCGCTGCTTGCACCAACATCTTTCACTGCTTCATATTTCCAGCAAAGCTTACCGGTGTTTGCGCAAAAGCAGTAAATATTACCGTCAGGGCTTGCCTCGCCGGCAAAAAGGTAATCCCCTGTGGAAGAAAATTTCACACACCTTACCACTCCTGCTGGAATTTTGTGTTTCCAGATAAGTCTTCCTCTTTTGTCATATACCCTTACGGTCTGATCAAAACTTGCAATCCCGATCTTACCCGAAGCCGAGATATCCACATCTTCATAGAGCTTCTTGCTCCATTCATTGATTTCCGCCACATCCACTTCCCCGCGCGGCTTTCCCAGGCTATCTTCCGCTACTTCAAAAGCAAGCGGCGCATCAAAGGGATTGCTCTGAATAGTCAACGTTCTATCTGCGCTTTTCACTTCAAAAGTATATTTTTTCCCCTTTTCCCAGGTAAAATCAACAAGAAAGGTATCAAGCTTTTCACCAATGTTTTGTTGAAAAACCAGACGATTAGCATCTTTCACAGAGATTGATTCGACCAAAACCGGACAGGTTAACTTTATGCCGGCGCCCATTCTAGTGGGGACGATCTTTTCAATGGCAACTTTTTCTCTTGCCGAACATCCGCATAGAAAAAAAATTAAAAAAGGGATGAATATAATTTTAATTAGAAAATTCATAACCTACTCCTATTGTCCAGGTTCTCGGAGCTCCTGGATACCCATCAAGCACCTCATAATATTTATCAAATATATTTTCAATTCGCGAGAAGACTTTTATCGCTTTGAAGGAATAGTCAACCCTGATCAGATGAACGATAAAGAAAGGATTATTCGGTTCTGCCTGTCGTAAGTTAAGTCAAGTCGTTGATTGCTCACTGTTCAGGTTGCAGAGTAGTTCTCTCGTTCCCACTACTCCTGCATGGGAACGAGAGCCTCCCAAATATTCCGATATCATCAAATGAAGATTTTGGGAGAGATTATAGAGTTAATCACTTACCATTTAAGAGAAACCTCTCCAAAATAGGTGCGCTCGCCCCCCACGTAATATTCATAGTATTCCTTGTCAAAAAGGTTTTCTACAGAAAAGGATATCTCAACATTTTTAATTGGAGCCACTGAAAGCTTTGCATCCCAGAGCCAGTATTTTTCCGAGTTACCACTATATACATTTTTTACATCATCATTTAATTCACTTTTCCAAATTTCTCCCAGGTACTGGCCGGCAATGCTTGCAGTGATCCATCTGTAAGTAATTTCAGTGCCCAGATTGATCGTGCTTTCAGGCGTACCTGTTATTTTTTTGCCTTCTACTTCCGGCTTGTAATCATGTTTTTTGATTTCAGTGTCATTATATGTATAGTTGCACCACAGCCTGAGCCAATCAATTGGGATAGCATGAATTCCTAATTCAATTCCGTCAATTTTGGCTTTGCCCGCATTATCTGTGTAATTATCTTCGCCTTTATCATAACTGTAAATTAGATCATCAATATCTGTATGAAAATATGTGGCTGAAAGTTTTAAGCCGCGGGAAAAAAAGTACTGGTCAATACCGATTTCGTAGTTCCATAAGGTTTCAGGACCAAGGTCGGGGTTGGAATAATAGATTTTGGAACTACTTGTACTTGGCCATGTTCTGTAAAGTTCATAGATATTAGGAGCGCGAAATGCCCTTCCAATAGAACTCTTGATAACAGTGTTCTGAACGGGTTTGAATACAACAGCAACCTTTGGACTGAAAGCGGAATCATCAGGCTCTTTAAATTCTTCCACATTTCCGACCTTACCTGATTTCCCGTTAAATGCCTGCCAGTAATCAAAACGAACACCGGTAAAAAGAGTAAGGTTGTCTAAGATTTCCCACTCATCCTGAAGATATACTGCATAAAATCTATCGTTTCCTTCAGTAATAGTTGTCTTTTCTGTTTTACTGTCCTCATCCCGATAAAATGAAAGATTATATGCGCTCTGATCAAAATCATCATGTCGAAAATACAAACCACATGTTAAAAGATGTTTATCGCCAAGAGGAATATTTGTTTGTACATCCGTAAACCAGGAATATGTATCTGCATCGGAAAGTGTACCTCCGGCGTTATCGTAATCCGAGGCTGTGGCAGATGTATACCATTTATCTCTTTTTTGATAACCGACTTTTCCATTAAGCGCAATTGAACCAAACGTTTCTTTATATGCTATGGAATAGTTGGATTCCTTTTTCTCGCCCATTCCTCCAAGATCATATTTTGACGGAGAGACTTTTGCATATTGACCGCCTCCAACGTCAACATTTCCGCTGAATGTGGGATCTCCGTTTTCATCCCGCAAATAAGTGTTGGGTCTTTCACATCCATATTCATGCAATCCTGTTTGAAGATTAAAGGCAATACTACCCGTATCTGTAAGATCATATTTTGTTTTGAAATTAACGTTCCATCGTTTAGCGGGGTTGTTTCCCTTGTCGCCGACGACCCAGGTAGAATCTCCTGCATCATGATATTTGGTATCGGTGGGATATACTGTTCCATAACCTCCCGTAAGAGTAGTGTCGTCTCCTGATTTAATCGACTTTGTTCTTAAAGAAGTTGGATAGCCATCTGTTTCTTCGCTCTCAAAACCAATACCAATGTTTAGTTTATCCATGAACCGATCACCTATGTAAGCGCTGTAGCGGTATGTTTTATCACTGCCGTATCCAAAGCTTGCATTTGCTTGCAATTTTTTCGGAGTTGATGTGATGATATTGATGACACCACCCATGGCATTGCCACCGTATAGAGCGGATGCGGGCCCGCGAATAATTTCAATACGCTCCACATTTTCCTTGCTGATACAGCCCCAGTCAACAGCGCCGGTGTATCCTTCATTCAGCGGTATCCCGTCCAGCAAAATTAGTGTCCGATCCGGTCCGTACAGCCCACGAAGGTGAACACTGGGCATAGAATCGGAAAGCCCCTTGGTATGTTTAACAAAAACACCTGTCTCATATTTTATGGCCTCATCCAGACTGCGAATATTTAATTTTGCTATATCCTCTTTAGTAATCACAGTCACGCTGCCAGGCGCGCTATCCACATCTTTTTCCGTCCTTGTTGCCGTCACCACCACATTTCCAAGCTTGATGACTTTAGTCTCTTTCTCAGTTTCTTCAGCAAAGCCAAATTCGGAAACTGTAAAAATTATTCCAAATAAACAACTTAACAGTATAATTTTTTTCATCACTAAATGTCTCCTTTCTTCAAGATTTTGGTGTGTTATAATTTCATTTTGACACTACGCGGGACACTTCCCGCCATTTTGGCTCTATGGCTGATTGAATTTACAGTTTTTTGGGGTGGATTCGCTTCGCCATAACTCCTGACTCCTGAACAACCTCCCTACAAATTCCTACCTACCTCATAAACCCACCTAAAAGCCGACACATACAATATTCCCCCTGCATACAAACCATAAAGAATCTTTACGACAGCAACACCAAGAGACCCAATCGAAAATATTGCCATAATGCCTATATCAAAAGTGCTGTAGCGAAGCTCTTTCAGATATGTCCTTGTCGGATAGGCGCGAAACGCCCTGCTTTCAACTGATGCGGATAGCACACCAGCTCTTCTTACCGAATTCGCCAGCACCGGTGTCAGGATATTGAGCAAACCTGTAAATAACCCTTTAAGTGTAAGCGGATTGAATCCTTTAAGTTTCTGGGCCTCTATCACTGTAAAAAATTCGGCTATGAGTATCGGCAAAAACCGCAGGGCTGTGACAACCATGAAGGCAATCCCGTAGGGTATTTTCAATCTTACGAGTCCGAGAAGCATTTTTTGCGGCTGTGTTGTCCAGCATACAAGAAGTCCTAACTCTGTCATGGCGGAAAATCTCAATCCCTGGATCAATCCGTATAAAAACCCTTCCTGATATATGTGAAGACCGCCTGTGATTTTCCCGAGCACGGGAAGTTCCTCAGATATGAGGGTCAATAGAATAGTGCGTGGCCATTCTCTGTAGAAGAGGGCCTGTGAAAATATTGTGCCCCACAGGCTGATTGCTATAAAGATAAAGGCTATCCAGTACTTACTCCGCGAAAAACCCGCTATGGGATATATCAGAAGAGGAGCAATACACAGAAGAAAAAGCGCCTTTTCATTGTCCAGACTCACGACTAATATGGACATGGCAAAGAGAATAATGATCTTGGCCCTTGGATCCATATTATGGATAAAGGTATTGCCTGTATCCGGCTCCGCTATTTCTCTTGCCTTAAACATTTTCTACTATCTGACCTCCATTCATAAACAAAATCCTGTCTGCATATCGCAACGCCACATCCGCATTATGGGTAATAAAAAGAACCGCAGCTCCCTGGCTTGATTTTATCTTTAAGCAATTCATCAAACTCTCAATATTTACTCTGTCCTGTCCCTGGGTCGGCTCATCCAGAAGAAATATCTCGGGCTGCATGGAGGCAATTGAGGCGGTCGCCACTCTCAGGCGCTGACCGTTGCTTAATGAAAGGGGAGGATCTTTGATCAGATTTTCGATGGACAGGGCATCTAAGGTTTCGGAAACAAGACCCGGAAGACTGGTTTGCGGGAACTTCAATGCTCGCGGTCCAAATTCCACCTCTTCTTTCACGCTGTTGCAAAACAACATCAAGGTTGGATTCTGAAACACAACTCCTACCTTTCCTGCCAGTTTGAATGAATTAAGATCTCTTGAGTCCTTGTTTAGAATCTTCACGATTCCCTTTTCAGGTTTTAAGATAGCGGCAAAATGAAGAAGAAGTGTCGATTTTCCGGTGCCGTTATCACCAAGAAGAGCAACTATCTCCCCCTTTCTTATACAAAGAGAAGCACCTTTTAAGATGAAATCGTCTTTTTTTTCATATCTGAAATATATCCCTTTTGCCTCCAGGACTATCTCTTTTTGAGATGCTTTGCTTTTATTTTTTTGGGATTTCTTGACCTCTTCCTGGCAAAAATCACTTATAAGATCTTTGTCGCCCGGAAGCCACAGCCCAACCCTTTGAAATATGTCCTGGCGCATACATGCCTTTTCTTTGTCCTCATCAAGGATAATGCAATCTTTCTCCATGATAACAATTCGTGAAACATGCCGGAAAACCGCAGGAATTCTGTGCTCAATCAGAACAATGGTCATCCCCTCTCTGTTCAGCCTTCGTAAGACCTCAAGAAGTTCTTTTGTGCCGCTGCCATCCATCTGGCTGAATGGTTCATCCAGGGCAAGGACTTCAGGATGCATGGCCAGCGCCGAGGCTATTGCCAATCTCTGTTTTTCTCCACCTGAAAGTGAACCGGTAGCGCGATCTCTGAACTTGCTTAAACCAACAGCCTTCAGGGCATAATCAATGCTCTTTTCAATCTCTTCTTGCTGAAAACATAAGTTTTCCGGTCCAAAAGCAATTTCATCTTCTACCCTTGTTGAAAATATCTGATCATCAGGGCTCTGAAACACCAGTCCCACCTTTTGAGTCAACTCACGCATGGGGGATCTTCCGGTATCAATTCCTGCAACAGTCACACTTCCCTCCATAATGCCTGTTGCCTGCTGCGGAATAAGACCGTTTAATGCCTTAAGAAGCGTTGTCTTTCCGCATCCTGTGGGTCCTGTAATGAGAAGAAACTCGCCCCTTTTCACCCGAAGATTCAGATTTTTAAGGGTTGGTTTATCTCTTCCCTGGTAAGTAAATGTAAGATTTTTTATTGCTATCATTGTTGGTAACCGTTCAGGGTTCAGGGGTTCCTAACTCCTGAGCCCTGACCCCTGACCCCTGATTTTCTAATGCACCGCCTTTAACCTCATCCCCAGACGAATTCCAAACGGGACTGCCAAAACTGTATACAAGAATCCGCTTATCAGCAGATACATCACTATGTACCAGAACTCGTAATAAAGGCGGTAAAGAAACATAATCATGTTGAATGAAACAAAAGATATTACTACATCGGCCAGTCCGCAGCAGATTGCGGCCAGTGCAATCTTTTTTCTATCCGGCGCTGCGGGATTGCGCGTTATTCCGCAGAGATAAAATGCCCCTTCAGACATTATAACAGTGACTCCGACATTGAGAAGAGACATGGGGGAAAAACCTCCAAAAACTATGTCGGTCATCAATGCCTTTAAGATAATTGCCAATGCAACAACCCCGACACGGGGGATCAGCACTACCAGCGCTGTAAGAAGGATGTAGTGGACTATTTCGTAAAAAAAACCTGTGATCAGAAAACTAAACGGCCCGAGAACCCCATGCGCAAACCGCCATACAATCGTACCTGGAAGACTTACAGCCGCAAACATACATGTTCCAAACAGGGCAATGGTGATCAGGTCTTTTGTCTTTATGTTCAGAAATTTCTTTCTTTTCCAATATAGCCAGAAAAGAGTGCAAACACTTCCGGCTAACGCAAAAATAGTCGTAAGAACCGGTATAATTCTTCGAGTCAGAACATCTATTGGTATCTCCTTGCCGGAAAGGACGGTATTTGTACCAAAGTGGCGCAACTCAAACTGAGCCAGGTATCTGCCGGCAAGCGCAACACCCTCTTCGGCATAGATCGGCAAAACTACTTTTTCGCAGCTTTCCGGCTTTATTTTCACCAGCCGGTATATTCCCTTCAGACTCAGACCTCCGTGTCCGGGGGGAAGAAGCGGCTCAAAACCTCTCATCTCTGCTTTAGTCTCAGGGTCAAGTATCTTAAGAGTTACCAGTACCGAGGCATCAGATGCAGTCCTGTTTTCGATCACTACTGCCGCATATGCAGAAGGCTCGAAGTTATCCATATCCTCCTTTTTCTGTAACAGAAATGAAGTCAAAACCGAGTCTTTTGTCTTCATCAGTACAGAGTTTTTTTTCTCTTTTTTTTGCGGCTCTCCCATGTCATCAACAGGTATTATCACTTCTTTTATCGCGAAATATTGTGAAAAACGTTTTTTGTTCACCACTTCAAGCCTGTCCAGGTTGAACTCTTTGCAAATGCGCCCTGATGCGTCCGGAATTTTTGCAACAGACAGAATCTCATATACGGCTTCGGGGATATTTTCAGGCAGCTCTATCTCAAGCGTCCGGTACCACCTGTCAAACTCTGTAGTTAGACTAAAGGTCGTAGTAAGAAGATATGCGCTTTTCAAGTCTTCCACTTGCATATCATCAGGAATTCCTTGAGGCATTAAAGGTTTTGGTATCCTGATCTCATAATTTATTGTGAGATCTTTTTCAGTTCGACTCTCCACTTGAAACAGTGCAGTTACAGAGCTGCCTTTTGCTGCAAGCCCTCCACCTTTCTTTCCGTAAGGTATCTCGTTTGCAATCACAATCAATTGATCGCTGCAGGTTTCTATCTCCGGAAAGGCCGGAAAAACAAAAACTAAATTAAAAATAAAAAAAAGAATGAAAAAAGTCATATCCCACCCTACGCATGATGATGCGCACCAGCATGATCATGATTATGAGCATGTTTGTGTGCATGAGAATGATCATGCACATGCATCAGGCTTTTTATATCAACTGCCACGTCTTGGAACGGCTGACGTCGCACCCTGTGGGGCAGTACCAGCTCTGCGGCTGCGTTGATATCATCGCGAATTACTTCTGTGCGGCCGTTGAATGCGGCTATGGTTTTTGCTGCTTTCAGGGTGATAATATCTCCGCGATGGCCGTCTACTCCTACATCGAGACAAAAAGATGCGATTTCAAAGAGCAGGGCACGGTCTATTGTTACATCAGGATAGAGTTTGATGGCGGATTCGATCTGTTTGACAATCTTTTTTGATTCAGGCTCCCATTTTGCGCAAAGTGCTTCCGGGTTTTCATCAAAGAGTGCCCGTCGTTCCATTACTTCAACTCGCTGGTCGCTTTCTCTTATTCCTTCTATGTTTACGCACAGACCGAATCTGTCGAGTAATTGGGGTCTAAGTTCTCCTTCTTCGGGATTCATTGTGCCGACAAGGGTGAATCTGGCAGGGTGGGTAAATGAGACTCCTTCCCGTTCTACGGTGTTGACGCCCATGGCGGCTGAATCAAGGAGGACATCTACTACATGATCGTCAAGGAGATTGACTTCATCTACGTATAGAATTCCACGATGGGCGGCCGCAAGGATGCCGGGTTCAATCCGTTTTTCTCCTTTTTTCAGGGCATATTCCATGTCCATGGTGCCTACTACTCTGTCTTCTGTGGCACCTACCGGCAGTTCGACTACACGCACTTTGCGTTTTGTGCTTTTTGTACATTCCTCTCTTGTGCAATCAGCGCATACAGCGCTTTCTTCCCCGGGTGTGAGCTGAAAAGGGCATCCTTTTACAACTTCGATCATTGG
>DAOWEW010000060.1 GCA_030638305.1 Desulfobacteraceae bacterium | reverse complement strand
GAATGAATACTGCTGTCAGCCGCATTTTTTCCGCAATAATTAATAAGGAAAAAATTTTGGTTTTTGGAGATTATGATGTTGATGGAATCACTGCGACGGCTGTTCTTTTAGAGTTTTTCCGTTATATAGGAGCAAATGCAGCTTACTATATCCCGCACAGGATAAAAGAAGGATACAGTCTGCAAAAAAACCATATTACAAAATATGCGATGCCAAAAGGAATAAACCTTATAATAACTGTGGACTGCGGATCCGGCAGTTATGATGCTGTGAAGACTGCACGACATCTTGGAATAGACGTAATCATAACCGATCATCATAGAATATCGGACAGACCGCCTCATGCAGTTGCTGTTGTAAACCCAAAACGCTCTGATTGCACATCAGGGCTTGACAACCTCGCAGGAGTCGGCGTGGCCTTTTATCTGCTGATCTGCCTCAGAAAACACCTGCGTGACAACAGCTTCTGGGATACTTTGCCAGAACCCAATTTAAAAAATCTTTGCGATCTCGTCGCCCTCGGAACCATTGCTGATATGGTTCCTCTTGTTGATGAAAACCGGATATTAGTTAATGCGGGACTTGAAAAAATCTACACAGGTGAACGGGATGGAATGAAAGCATTGATCGAAGAATGCAAATTAAAAAGCTCATCAACAGATACGAATGATATTGCTTTCAAGCTGGCGCCAAGATTAAATGCACCGGGCAGAATAGACCATGCAAAAATTGCAGTTGAACTTTTAACTACAAAACGGCTTGATGTAGCGAGACAAATTGCTCAAACACTCAACAAATTGAATATCCAAAGACAGATTATTGAAAAAAAACTGACTGATAATATTCTGTTACATTTAAATAAAAATCCACATCTATTAGAGAAGAAAACACTTGTATTATCTAATCAAGGCTGGCACGAAGGAATTCTTGGGATAACTGCGTCAAGGCTTGTAAAAAAATTTTTTCGGCCTGTTGTGCTTATTTCAACAAAAAATGGTATTGGTAAAGGTTCAGCGAGAAGTATATCCGGATTTGACCTGTATGACGGACTTATGAATTGTTCAAGTGATCTTGAAAATTTTGGCGGGCATTCAAATGCTGCGGGCTTAAAAATAAAAAATGAAAATATAAAGCTATTTCAGGAAAATTTTGAAAGAATTGCAAATAAACAAACAATAAATCTTGCGCCGGTAATTAGAATTGATTATGAACTTAATTTCGATTATATTTCAGACACACTGATTGACGATCTTGAAGTCTTAAAGCCTTTTGGTTCAGGAAACGATGAACCGCTTTTTACGGCTAAAAATATTAGAGTGTTATCTTCAAAAATTGTTGGTAAAAATCATAGAAGTATGCTTTTAAAGCAAAATTCATCCAGCAAAGGAAAGAGCTTTAATACAATTCATTTCAATATTGACAAAAGCAAACCATTAAATGACAAATTTGATAAAATTGCATTCAGGTTGCGCTGGAACCACTGGAATGGAACGAAAAAAGTACAAATTATTATTGAAGAAACGTAACTGCTCAGGTTCACAGTTCCAGCAACCAACCTTGAACCTGACAACCGGCTTTGCAATATTTCCCTTGCAATCCATTTTACATACAATTATTATAATTACCCGGTTTTACAGTTTTCGGGGTTCAAGGTTAAACCATGAACCGTTACAGCAACTACAGGTGATAATCCATGTCTAAAACATTCAGGCCCAGTAATCGTGAATCAAGCATTTTATCTAAAATAGAATCTTCAAAAGAACATGCCCGAAAACAGGCGATACAAAAAATAAAAGGTTCTATAGAACAACTTTCAAATGCTATTGCCATGAAGCTTATTGAGAACAATATCATTGAAACAACCAATAAAAACGGATTAGAAGAACAGATTAATAAATGCCTCGAAAAATTAAGTCATTCTGATGAGTTTGATATTGATTACCAAATTGCACCAGTGAGAAATATTGTTCCTAATCCACATATAGTAAGTATTTATGTTACATCTTTTGTTATAGAAATACTAATAAATCACAAAGATACTATTGATATATTCGGCTCTGATGAAGATATATATCATTGCATAAACCAGCAAGTTATAAGATTTCTGCCATAACAATGCCCCCATCCTTTCATCCAAGGCTAATCAACGGACATTTCGATGACCCGGGAATATTTATCCCCTTTTTATTTGAAAAACGAGCCCTGATTTTCGATTTAGGCGATATTAATTCTCTTTCAGCAAGAGATATTCTTAAGATAAGCCATGTTTTTGTCACACATACACATATGGATCATTTTGTCGGTTTTGACAGGATGCTGCGACTTTTCCTTGGCCGTGAAAAAAACTTATATATATATGGTCCTGAAGGTTTTATAAAAAATATTGAAGGAAAACTGGCCGGCTATTCATGGAATCTTGCAGAAAATTTCAACAACAGGTTATCTTTAAATGTTACCGAGGTATATCCTGATCACCTGATTTTTAGACAGTATCTGTGCCAAAACAGATTTATTCCTGTTCAAGAAGATATAAAAGAACTCTTTAACACCATCCTTGTAAAAGAACCGGCTCTGTCTGTTTCCGCCGTAATCCTTGACCACAGCATACCATGCCTGGGATTTTCAATCGAAGAACGATTTCATGTTAATATAATTAAAGACAAAGTTATTGCTCTTGGACTTGAAATAGGCCCCTGGATAAAAGAGTTCAAGAAAGCTTTATTCAACTGCCAGGCTCCTGATTCAGAATTCAGGGTAAAATACGGAAAAGATAATAAAGAAAAAAAATTTATTCTTGAGGATCTTTCACAACAAATCGCTCTCATTACTCCAGGGCAAAAGATTACATATATTACAGATGTGGTTTACAGTAAATATAACAAAGAAAAAATAATAGCATTGGCAAAAAAATCTGATCATCTTTTTATAGAAGCAGCGTTTCTTGAAAATGACAAAGATATGGCTGATAAAAAATATCACCTTACTGCTTATCAAGCCGGAAGATTAGCAGGCGAAGCCAATGTTAAACAATACACTATTTTCCACTTCTCACCAAGATATACAGGAAAAGAATATCTATTAATAGAAGAAGCACAGGCCGCATTTGAAAAGTACAAAGTAACTACGAACAACTAATATTTTGTAAGGATTGCAAAGCATAACCTGCTGTTTTTATTTATTTTTTTACAAACAGGAACCGTCAAAAAAATACCATCATAGAAAGACTCCGCTACCGTGAGATTTGGGTTGTGGGAAGCCGTAGGTACCGGGACCCCGAAAGGGATTTACTTTGTTACTAAAGTTAGCTCGGCCCACTATAAACCAAGCGGCTATGCGAGAGCGAAAAACAGCCGAAGAGGCAGGATTAAAGCTATTGGAACAAATCAGGTAATATTCCAATGGACGTGCCTATATGTGTCCCAGTATTCAGCAACCTTGATTGCATCACCCGAGTAAATGATTCGATCCTTTTTATTCTTGATCAGGTATTCATACATAGGGTCATAGTAGTCATGCAACAAGGTCTCTACCCACGGTATGTGCGCTTCAACGGAACCTGTTCTCTCTTGCTGATTTAATGCATTTCCAGCCAGAACTCTCAACTTTTTATAGCAATCCTCACCAAGACGCTTACGGATTTTCTTGAGGCTATCAAGGATTGATTGACGATAAAGGGAAAATGCCTGCTCTTCACCATAGTATGCACGATATCCTTCAAGGGTATCAATGACATATTCCTGCAGACTTGTATTCAAGCGTGACTGGTGTGAAACTTCCATTAGAATGATAGGCGCGTGGGACATCTTGTCATATAAATGCTTTGGTAGATGAATGGATCCGATGTATTGGTTTTCATCTTCTATCAAAACCCGTCTGGCATGATCTTTACTCAGTTGAATTTGTGCATAGGTCAATTCATTTTCAAAATTGATTTGACCCGGTTGTTTCGTGGCCACTTGACCAAAGGCTGAACCGCGGTGGTTTGCCAGCCCCTCTAAATTTAACGTGTTTGGTAATTTTCTCAGTAGACGCGTTTTACCAGATCCCGTTTTACCACTCAGTAGGAAAAAATCCGTCTTACAACCGAGGTATTCACTCTCGTCAATAAGAAATTTATTTAGAGAACAAATCCCTCCTTCAACGATCGGTATTTGCCATTGTCTGTGCTCATACAAATTTTGTTGGATCACCGCAGAACGCCTTCCATCTTTAGAACAAGACAATACGGCATTCGGGTGTTTTTCTCGAAATTTTTTATAAGTAACTATTACCTTTGGTGTTGGTACAATATTGATGCTATCTTCAGCGAACTCAATCACACCTATTGAAGTATCTCCTTCAAAATGAATTCCAATTGCATGGCATTCATCCTCTGTCAGGAGTGGCAGATTGACTGAATTTGGAACAGCAGTTGATTTAAACTCCCCAGGAGTTCTGACGTCGATAATTGGAATATTCTCATAAAACAATTTACGCAAATCGTCTGTTGTGCTGATAGTTGCTGAAACCTGATGTGCCATAGCGTTTATTTTTTCTAATTACTTATGGATGTATCAATGTTTATGTTTATCATCAGTCAATTAAGATCTCGTAAAAAGTCTTGGGATAGCTAAGCAATAATTTCGATATACTAAGGAGTGGTGGTATTGAGGGAGCGGAGGTATACATATGGTATATTGAGCACCTGAGATCCCGCTACGACGCAGTAGATCGGATTTTTTGCGACGCCATCAATTGAAAGCTTGCTTTTGTTTCAAAGTTGTGATAAAAATGTTTTGTACTAAATGTTAAATTTGGATAATTCCGTTATAATCAGAAAATTTCTTTTCCGTCAACAATATTTGCAAGGGATACTGGTGAAGCTACCTGTAAAGGACAAAGCGTTAAGCCTGAATGTCGAGGGAATGCCAAAAACTTGGTATGTGCGACTTCTTATTGTCTTGGCATTCGCCGGCCTGATCTGGTTATCAATCGTATTTTTTACTCTGTTCCTGGTGTTCTTTGTGATTATGGCTGCTACTGCAGTCGTGCGATTACTTTTATTTCCAGGCTCAAAAAAAGACGTGAATGCTTCAGGCGAAACATACGAATCGTATATTTCCGAAAAAAATGGCACCAAGCATACTGTCATCACTGTAGGACAATATGATCGGGAACATTCTCATGAGAGTCTTCTCGGGATAAGATCCCGAGAGCTAACGATAGTAAGGCTTTGGTTGCGGCGGCGGCTCGCGAGGCAAGCTGAGCTGGATAAAATTCTGTGAGACCGCTGAACAATCCGGAAAGTTTGATGGTTATCAGACGAAAATCAGGCCATTCCTACTAAATTTATTTTCGACAATAAAATGTCCACACGAAATTTATGAGGGGCTTTGTCATAGTTGCAGAACGTCCGTGTGAAAGGGTCTCGTGAGCCAAGGAATGCTTTAGTGTTGTAGTGGTAACCATTTAGAATTTCCATCATATCTTAAGGTGTAAAGTGAGACGGTATTAATAATCGTCAATTTATATATAAACTATGTTCTCTAAGGAGGGATTCTAACCCCTTATGGAAATATACGTACGCTCCAAGTTTACAGGAAGCAATAAACGCAAGGCTTTATACTTGCCTGAAAGATTCTTCTATTTAGTAATCAAAGCAGATCCCGGCTCCCCTCTTCCTTTAACAGTTACTGTAACAGAAGATCACAATCCGATCATCTCTATAGCTGGCTTAAGAGTGCCACCCCACCCCCCCTCATTGCCACAGGGCCAGGCGCAACCGGGCATTGTAAATTTAAGTGTCCCAACAGTTGTTGCTTTCATAGGGAATCCTCTTGTGCATTATAAAATTAACAGTCTAGGTAGTTTTAAGATGAAATATAAGGCGATACAGGTAAGAGGCAAAATGAGCGGTAACGTAAAAAAAGCCAAATACTTCAAAGGCAGCAAGATGAAAGTGACGGTGAAGAATGACGCTACCGTTTTGCACGAGGAGACCATTAACGTCAATGTGAGCAACCCCAATAACCATTACCATCTTCGTGGCGAACGCAAATTCCTTGACGGGTGGTACTTCAAGTGTGTTCATGTTGACAAAATAAATAAAAAAGCGACACCATTTTTCTTTTTATACGGTATTAATAAAGATTTACATCTATTTTCCGGTGCCCCTCCGGCCCCGGGACCAAATGACATTGCTTTTGTCTTGTATGGAAATGCGGGTAGTATCAATATGGACCCTACTATGGTGAAGGCTAAAGTCGGAAAACCGGGACCAGTGCCGACTAATATTATGTTAAAGTTGCCTACCAGTGGTTTTGAAGCAGAAAAAGAGTATGGCTTGAACACGAAAATCAAAACAGATTTTGCAGCAACAGACGTTAGCTGTCGAGGCAAGAATACACTACCCCTTGTAGAATGGAAACTAACGTTCACAAAAATACACAATTCTGTAGTGACAGACTTCAATCCGCTTTACATACTTGATGAGAACTACATTCCATATGCCATTATTCGTGGATATGAAGTTCACGAAGATAAGGCGAGGCCACTGATGAGATATGTCAAGAAAGGGCCTGATGTGAGCGCCTATTATATGAGCCACAACATGAACTCGTTGGTTTCTGGCACCATAAAATGGGTCGAAGGTGGTGTTGACAAGACATATACATTTGATAATGACAAGGGTTATCAAGATGAGAACTGGGGCTCCAGTGGATTTCCTCACCCGTATGTCTGGATGCAGGCCAACAATTTTCGCAACAGCACTGACAATCCATTGCCTGGGATGTCAATGATAGCTCTATTTACACCGGGTATGCCTATGGCGGATGGAGATTTGTCTGAGATAGGAAGCATATGCTTTAGGAAATCGCAAACTGCCGCCCCGGTTCGCTTTACACATGCTGATAGTCAAGGGCCATGGGATTCGTTGTGGGAGTGGCTTGGTGATAAATTTGCAGGTTTAGAAATAGGTACTATGACCTGCAAAGTGACCTTTGCTGAGTCAAACGGGTCTGGGGTAGTTAAGATTGATATGCTTACAGCTACAGAAGCTTCTTTAACTGCTGCACTGGGTTCTTTTTCAACAAGAACAAAAAAACCGATCAAGTATAACTTAACAGGTGAAAATGATAATGGCGACAAAATTGATATAGAGGTCACATGTGATTATCAAACCCAAATGGAACTTAGCGCGCCCAAAAAAGGGGTTTTTACAGCAAAAGTCACAAAACAGTCAATACATGGTAAGTTCAAAGTAAAATTTACTCCTAAGGGTGAAAGTACGACTACATACTATTCAGATTTTGGAACAGTAGATTTTGGAGATTAGCAATATTTAACGCTATGTAATTATTTTATAATATTATTTTTCATATAGCGACCAGAGTGATTATGAGTCTGTTTTTTTAAAGGTTTAACATGAGCGACAATGGAACACTTGAGATTATTATAGCTGAGCTTTCGTTTCTTTTGGAGCCATTGGCCGAAGCTGCGGAATTGCCCCAACCAGAAGGAATCTTCGGATTTGTACAAGAGATAGGGCTCGACCTTAATATTATACTCGTAGACCCGACTCCAATAAACGGATTGGCGATCTCCATCTCCAGCGCTTTCAGCATTTTGCGCCCTATTGTCGAGGCAGGTGAAATTGATGAAAGCATGACTGGCGAGCTACCCGAAATTATTGAATCCCTATCAAACCTAATGGATTCTTTTGATGTTTTTGATAGTCTTCAAGTGAAAGCTGACTTTGCTGAGATCGCCGGTGACATTGGTAGGATAATTTTTGATTATTTGATGTCTGAATACCTTGCATCTCACCATCCTAAAATATTCTCATTCTTCTTACTATTTGGTGTGGCAAGGATAGAGACAAAAGGCAACAAAAAATTTGTAAAATTCGACTACCAGTACCTTCCAAAATTATTTACCGATCCCACTAGCATAGCAACAGATCTATATAAATGGGGCACAAATAATTTTGATTCAACCCTTTTGCTTGAATATTTAAAAGATTTGTTTTGGCATTTAGGAGTAGATTTATACATGAAGAATGCTGAGACGATCACGACCGACACGGCTGATGCTACAGCTGCAAATCCACAACAACTACGCTTACCTATATTTATTACCGATCCATATGATGCTTCTACAGAGATTGGTTTTGCCCTTCAGGAGGTCGCCGCTGATGGCGCTAAGCTACCCGGGCTTGCCATAATGCCTTTTATAGGCGGCCAAGCATCCTTTAATATTAATTTGCCTGACTCGTGGGAACTTATTTTTAAAGCCTCAACTGATGCTTCTGTCCCGTACGCTCTTGTAATAAGACCTGAGGATGTTGAGGTCTCCGGCATAGGGGGTTCCGCTGCACCACCTTCTGTCGAGTTTTCGGTAGCGATGATGAAGAGCTCGTCTGCTGATAGCAGGATGATACTTATTGGAAGCCATGATGGACCGCGGTTAGAGCTTGGCGCAATAGGACTTATCGCAAATTTTAGTTATAGTGAAAACCCTGATTTTAGCGTTACGCTGCCGGTGGATTCCTGCCTAGTTCTCAATGCTTCAGAGGGGGACGGTTTCCTCCAGAATATTCTTCCAGCTGATGGGATGCAGATGGATTTTGAATTCTCTATCGGGTGGTCATCTAAAGAAGGCTTCTTTTTTGAAGGAAGTGGCGGCCTGGAAATCAAACTGGCGACCCATATCAGCATTGGGCCGATCACCATACAAGAGACAATCATTGGCCTCAAATTCAAAGACGGCAATCTTGGTCTTGATGCCGGCGCGACCATTAAGGCCGAATTAGGGCCGTTTACCGCAATTGTTGAAAACATGGGGCTTACCAGCACCCTATCGTTCCCCGACAAAGGTGGAAACCTGGGACCTGCTGATCTCGCTTTTTCCTTCAAACCACCCACTGGTATTGGCCTCTCACTGGACACACCCGCAGTACGAGGTGGCGGTTACCTTTTCTTCGACCCCGATAATGAGCGCTATGGTGGCGCACTGGAATTATCAATCAGCAACATGTTTATGGTAACTGCCGTAGGCCTAATCACTACCCGTTTGCCTGATGGTTCAAAAGGCTTTTCCCTGCTTTTAATCATTAATGTGCAATTTACTCCGGGCATTGCGCTCGGCATGGGGTTCTTTTTGTCCGGACTTGGCGGACTCATCGGCATAAACCGCACCCTTAATGAACAAGCACTCATTGAAGGTGTCCGTTCCGGTTCGCTCGACAGTATACTTTTCCCGGAAAATATCGTTGCCAATATCACCAGAATTATTTCAGATATACGTCTCATTTTCCCGCCAAAGCGTGACCAGTTCATGATTGGACTGATGGCAAAAATCACCTGGGGAGTACCTGCACTCGTATCAATTGAATTTGGAATCATCATCGAATTCAAGAGCCCCACTCGGCTTGCGATATTAGGCATCCTCCAGGTCGCACTGCCAACTGAAGAAGAAGCACTGATCATCATCAAGGTCAGCTTTGCCGGCATCATCAATTTTGACGAACAATATTTAAGTTTTGATGCCAGTCTGTTTGGTTCTCGCATATTGACGTTTACCCTTGAAGGTGATATGGCACTGCGCCTTAACTGGGGAGATGAAAAAGCGTTCCTGATGACGGTGGGTGGTTTTCACCCGGCATTCGAACCGCCCGCAAGATTTAACCTGGGTAATCTGAAACGACTCACGCTAAACATTCTAACAGGGAATCCGCGTTTAAGCCTGACCACCTACTTTGCACTGACTTCCAATACAGTGCAGTTTGGTGCACTCATTGATTTTTATTTCAAGGTATCAAAATTCAAGGCCATCGCATTCTTCGGGTTTGATGTGCTTTTCATATTTTCACCCTTCCGCTTTATCGCAGAAATTCGCGCTGGTGTTGCTATCAAACTCGGTAGTACAACGCTGCTGTCTATCTCGCTTCAATTCACTCTTGCCGGACCGACACCATGGAATGCTGCAGGCACGGGATCGTTTAAAATTCTTTTCTTTAAAGTCAAGGTCAGGTTCTCCAAAACCTGGGGCGATCGCAAAGATATATTACCTACAAAAGTACCTGTTTTACCTGAAATTCTAAGTGCGCTTGAACAAAACCGCAACTGGACTGCTGAATTACCTCATCGCAGTTTTATGCTGGTCACTCTCAGAGAACTGGATTCGGAAGCTGACGGTATTGTCTTGCAAAGTTACGGCAGTTTGACTGTCAGTCAAACCATTCTGCCCCTTGATATGGAAATCAACAAGTTTGGCAATAATGTTCCGTCCGATATTGAACGTGCACGCATCAGTCGTATGAAAATTGAAGGTGACGAAGTCGAGATTGATGATGTTCGTGATAGTTTTGCTCCATCTGCTTTCACCGAAATGAAGGATGAGGACAAGCTCAAATCATCCAGTTACGTTAAAGAACGATCCGGCGTCAGGGTTCGTGAAACTGACCGGATTTATGTCAACCATGCCATTGGCCGTAAGGTGGAATATGAGGTTCGAACATCTGATTTTGACCGCAAGTCAGACGTACCTTATGAACTTTTCACACCATTACGCCTGAACCGCATTACCGAAGATGGTGAACGATTCAGGTTAGCAGCTCTCGGTGGTGCCGTTGGCCGATCAGATTTGGCGCGTGAATTACGGATTAAAACAACCCGGAGAAAGGTACAACTAACGAGTGATTTGTTTTCAATTGCAGGTATGGATAACCTTAAAATATTTTCTGACACAACATTTACTGCAGGTACCGAGGCAGAAGCCCACGATCAACTGAAACGTATCATTAAGGAAAAACCGGATCTGGAAGGAAAACTACAGGTTACTGCAGAATATCAACTTGCCATTTAATGAAATGAGTTAATAATCAATTATGAGCAATTTGGCACAATATACATTCATCCCCTGGTTTCGACAGGGCTTGGCTGTAAAAATTAATGAAAAAGACAGTTATGCAGCTCTTGGGCAGGATGGCTCAGTGGATGAGCGAGCTCACCTGGAAATTGAGTTATTTCTTGAAGATACCACGATATTAAACAAGTCGATCAGTGAAAACATTATTCGTAAGGCTGTGGCGATTTACGGTCCTGGCGATATCCGGGGTATCAACAACCGAGCCATTATACGTACCGAACCCAAAGCAGGCATTAATAACTATGAAGCCAATAATCTGGCCTACATTGAGTTTTATGAAGAAAATTTTCCCTGGCGTTATACACCTGCCAATCCAAACGACAGTAATCAAACAGCAGCAAAACGTTTACGTCCCTGGTTAACCCTGGTTGTGCTCAAGGATGATGAGTTCACATTAAACACTCAAGGTGAACAGGGTCTGTCATCCATTACCCTTACACAACCCACCATTGACATAAGCTTTCCTGAGCCATCCGAAATCTGGGCATGGGCGCATGTTCAAATTAACCGTGAGCTATCACATACCAATGGCACTCCCCTGGTGAATGATGTCACCAACGAACTTGAGAATAATCCAGACATCGGAATTTCACGCCTGATATGTCCACGCAAACTACAGAAAAAAACACAATACACCGGTTTCCTGATTCCTTCTTTTGAAACCGGACGGTTGATCGGCATTGACAATGAAACAACAGGCATCAAAGTACAACAGCCCGCTTGGCGACTAACGGCATCTGGTGGCGCACCGGCTTCTGACACCAATATAGAATTCCCATTTTATTTTCACTGGCGCTTTCATACTGGCGAATATGGTGACTTTGAGAGTCTGGTCAGTATCTTAAAACCCATTATCACTGATCCTGAAAATGGTAAAATGCCCATGGACATACAATCACCGGGATACGCACTGGATGGCATGGCTGACACACCTACCCTGGGTTTTGAAGGTGCACTGAAACCGCCCAATTTTAAATCTGATCCATTTCAAGAATTACCAGGAAACGCGGATTTCATAGAACAACTTCGCAAAACACTCAACCTTTCTACAGACCTTGCTGAAGACCAAAACAATACCGACAATACTGCGCTGGATCTTGATCATCCATTTTATAGTGCTGCAGATAATGCGGTTGATGACCCAATTATCACACCTCCGACCTATGGGATATGGCATGCCTTAATTCCAAAGCTGCCTGTGGCACCCGTCATTAATAAATCGTGGATCAACGAACTTAATCTGGATCCCCGTTATCGAGGTGGCGCAGGTCTGGGTACAACAACAGTGCAGAAAAACCAGGAAAAGCTAATGGACGAAGCCTGGAAGCAGGTAGGTGAAATCAACAAGGCGAATGAGAAAATACGCCAAGCCGAACTTGCCAAAATGGTGAGTGGTAGAATCTATAAGAAACATATTACACGCGGTAGCAATGACCGCCTCTTAAGCATAACCAACCCTATGCATAATCGGGTCTTGAGCTCAGCTACCCGGACCGTGAATCAGGATTTTCGAAACAGCCGGATTCCACTCGTTGCAAAAAGTGCGGCTTTTCGAAAAATTGTTCGACCAAATCGCAAGTTAAACCGTAAAATCAACCATCAGGCTAGTACAAAAACAGCCATTCATCAGCAGTTACTCAGTAATTTTAATCACGATGAGGCAAAAAATGATGCTATTACGGCGGCCAAATTAAAGATATTGCCTATCAATACGCTTAGCATCAAAGAGACTGCTGATGCTATTGAAGAACAGCAACAAAATTACAATACAGTTCCCAACTTTCTGGCCCGTGATGCTTTTGTAGAATTCTTTCTCACCCGCAGTGCTGATACACTATCTAATCGAAATGCGTGGATTGCTATAATCAATGCAGATAACAGCCTCACCAGCGATGTACGTGTCCTGCTGATAGAGCTGGTCAATGCGATTACGGCTTTTCAGCTACAACCGGATGGTGATTTAAAAATCACGCTCGAACAATTGACCTATGAAAAATTCTATGGAACCGGCAGTAGTGCCAAGCGTTATCAGACTCTCCTGATCCAAAAAAAAGATGAAGTCGACATTCAACATGTCGGGCCAATTACAACTCAAGCAGAAATACAGCAGTTCCAGACAGACTTTAATCTGTTACAAAATGTTGTCACTGGAATGAAGACACCCGCACACCTACCTGTTTTAAGTAATTTCAATTTGATTAAGAAGGATCTTCGTCAAAAACTTCACCCGGCATTAACCATATCCAAACGGGTAATCAGTCAAATAAAGATATGGAATGGCGTTGAAATGCAGGCAATTGAAGAGCTAAAACCGGTCATGGCCTATCCTGAGTTTAAAGATCCTGTTTATGAGCATTTAAAAAAAATTTCTCAGGATTTTATCTTGCCTAATGTCGAAAAACTACCACAGGACAGTATTACTATTCTGCAAACAAACCAACGTTTTATTGAGTCCTATATGGTCGGACTTAACCATGAAATGGCTCGCGAGCTTCTCTGGCGTGAATTCCCGACAGATCAACGCGGCTCCTGTTTTCGTCAATTCTGGGATATTCGTGACAATCTTTTTGAGAATGATCCGGAAAAACAATTCGATATAAAAAAAATGCATGAATGGCGAAATAGCCTGGGGAATAATCGAGCCCGTATCTGGGATGAAAATGACCCAGAGGATGATGGTAATATTGTTTTGGTTGTTCGCGGACAATTGTTACTTAAATATCCCAACACGATGGTGTTCGCCCAAAAAGCTGCGTACGACATTAATGATCCAAAAGAACAACGCGTACTTGCACCTGATTCAGATGCTGCTAACATCAAGTACCCACTTTTCTCAGCTCAACTTGAGCCTGATATTTTCTTGTTTGGGTTTGATTTTTCAATTGATCAGGCTCGTGGCGTTAGAATCAGAGATAATAGCGGCAATCCGGTCACATCCGATCCTGGCTGGTTTTTTGTGTTCAAAGAACGTCCAGGCCAAATCAAGTTCGGACTTGATGATTATGCTGATGAAATGGGTGATACCAGTGGCCTGCCTCCCACCAGTAATCCTAATGAATGGAATGACCTGACATGGGAGCACCTGGTCGACAATAAGGCCGATTTATCAACCTATCGTATTACCTTTGACAAGACACTATTACCAACCAGCCCTCCGCTTGGCGAACCTGTTCCGAAATGGGGAAATAATGCCGCAGATCTTGCATCCATTCTGTACCAGAACCCTGTCCTTTTTGCACGGCATGCTGGAGAAATGTTACCAAAGGAAGAGGAAAATTAATTTATGAATAACTTAAATAATAAAGTAATAGCAGGCTGGTCATTATGACGGAGAATATTACTGCCTCATATGTCTCAAGTGAATTAGAAACGATTCGCCAGACAGCAGCCGGCAAAAAGAGCAATATCCCATTTCTATTACTGCCCATCCGAATCGAAGCCCGATTCATGAAGGTCGACAAGCCTATTTCGTCAACATCAGAAGGTCAATTGGAACGCTTGTTGGGTGGGCTTGGCGCTTTACAGGTTGAGTTTCTGAAACCCATCCCTCACTCATCACTGAATCAAATCAGAACACAAATCTCCAATGTATCAGGTGATCTTAAGCAGGTACAGAAATATGCATCTGCAATAACAGAGGTGACAAGAAAACAAAAGACATGGCTTGTAACACTCAGCAACGAGCTTAAGACAGCCTCTCAGCTATTTATAAATTCTTTGAACAGACCGGAACTGCGCATCTTACGTACTCAATTAACCAATAAGCGTAATAATTTGACAGAGAGCATTGATGCCATCAATGCAGTTCAGGATCCTGTTTTTGTACCAGTAAATAAATTCCTTGCAAAATTTAAAAAAACAGAAAAAAAACTACACAATATCAATAATGGAAAACTACCATACACCAATCCAACCAACAAAAAAGACCTCTATGGCTATATAGAGAAGATGGTAGCTGAGCTTGAAAATCTTTATAAGCCTCACGATAACAGAATCGCTTCAATACGCAGGATAAAAAACAACCAGTTAACCAGGCTCATGGAGCTGCACCGGAAGATACAGCAAGAAGTGCTTAGGTTGCCGGACACCATTAAATCCGTACACAATGATACTGCCTGGAAGAAGTTTACAAAACGCAATGAAACGCAATTACAGGGGAAATTGACCTTAGGCTGTCAATATTTTGAGACTACTATTTTACCCAAGCTTAGTCATCTCGCCAAAATCAAACATATTGATTCTGATACACTCTTTTACAGTAGCGTACGCACATTGATTGATGTTGGACGACTCAACTCGGAAAAGGTGAGCAGCAATATAAAAGATGTACGTAAATCCAGAAAAAAAATTAAAGAAAAAATAAATGCGATCCGTAAGATGGGAGAACAGATTGTTGAGGCTACACCTAAACAGGTAGAAGTGATTCAGGATCTATGGAAGAAGGTTGATAGCTCAGTTAATAGTTATGATAAGAAAATAAATGCTGCAAACATCAGCAATACCAGTCACGCATTTAGTTTTAAAAGCACGGTTGGTTACTTGAATGGCAGCTCACTGTCAATTCGAAACAGCCTCTACAAAAGCACTGAGAAAGAAACAATGATTCTTTCCAGTCGAGATTTTGCTGATGCCCTTGAAATCTTTAACCAGGCAAATACAAAAGCCGCGCAAATCAATTCATTTCTCTCTGATCGAAATAACACTCAAATAAACACTGAACAACTCAAAGTAGAGTTGACTAAGCTATCCAACCTATTTCGCGTATCAGCCCGAAAACGCTTACCGATTGCGGATCAATCCTATCAGAACACAAAAAAGCTGATTGGCAACTTAAACCAGAAGATAGAAAGACTAAATTTTCATACTGACCCAGACATCAAAAAAAAAATTGATGCAATTCAATCATCTATTGATCTTGGGGCTGTTGTAGTAGATAAGCCGAAAAATGGAAATGGACTTGAAGATCTGGCTATACAAATCGCTTTGCCTACTCAACAGGTTAATGAACTTTGGTTGCGCATTTTTCCTGACGATATCCATATTCAGACGCATGAACAAAATTTAACCCCGGATGAAATCAAAGATGGCCAGCGCTTTTGGTTATCCTGGTGGGCTGCCAGTAATGATCATGAGTATGAATTGGCAGCCTGGAAGGCACTTGTAGGCAGTCATGATAGTCAGCGTGCCGCATGGATAGCAAATCTATGCGATCCAAGATCGCTACCCGCAAACAAAAATGCGCTTAATGAAAAACCATCTGTTAATATACTGAAAATCATAGATAAGATTCAAGCTACTAATAAATTACTTGAAAAGATTAGTGTGGATATGACCGCACCGGCAATATTAACCGGTATTGATACTGCCCTTATTCACAAACACATCAAATCCATTCAAACACTACTGGATAAAATTACATTTGAACAAGCGAACTTCATACAACAGGCTTATAGCCAACTACGCATACTTGAATCCAAATTGCTGATTATTGAAACTCGGTTAAATGCGTCAACGGTCGATGAATTACATCCCCATAGCAATGCGATTGCCAATATCCGGTTAATCTTTACCACCTACGAAAAAGTCCAAAAACGTTTTCGAAAAATCGAACCACTTGATATCAATCACTTTCTTGATCGTTTTGATAAACCACTAAGCTTCCCTCATGTTCGCCTCAAAAAACAGGATTGGACCATTGCCCCCCATACTCAGGCATTACCAGACCGAATCGCTATACTGACCATAAATGATGGTGTTTATAAACATATTGCTATCGGTAATCCCATTCCCGAAGAACTGATTGTCGGTCTCAACCCACAGAATTTCGATTTTGAAAATGAAAATGACAATCCATTTCAGATAGACAGCAAAGGCAATTTGCAGGTCGATGAGGGTATGCGCTGGATGGTCAATTTTGACGATGCCGTCAAAAAAGGAATGGGGCTGAAAATACCCCTCACCGATGAAGAGGCTGAACAGGGATTTGATCGTGTGCTCGCTATTGGCATAAACGATTCAACGCATAACACAGACAAGCAGACACTCGAAAGCCTGTTCCATAACCATCATTACGCGCCTGATGGGATGAGCTTTCTATCTGTAGGAACACCTACGAATAATACCGAAAAAAGGGCTTCGGGATATAACAGTATTGAAGATGATCCTGAGGAAAGTTTTCGAGTCGAAATGGGATCTGAACTATTTGACGCTGATGAAAATGATCAGCTCAAAATAGCCGATGGCAAACGCCTTGCATACGCGCTGGGTATTGATCCTTCAGTCTTCCAGCACCTGCAATACAGTGATAATCAGGAAATTAGTCGTGCTTTTGCTACGCACCGGTCACTCTGGCATGTTTCCATCGGTGATTACATGGAATCAAGCTGGGACCACTTATTTAATTATGACACCATTGAGCGAACCTATCAATTCTTTACGAATAATGTGGTTGGCAGAGGGGCTTTACCAAGCCTGAGAGTAGGCACACAACCATACGGCATACTGCCCACAACCGCATTTTCAAAATTGCGTTTTCATAACACCTTTGATGAAAACAATCTGCCGACTCTGACAAGGCAACAAGTCGAATCACCAAACGCTGCGACTCATGCTAAATTACAGTTACGCTACGATATACGCTTAAAACAACTGTTACTTCGCGCTAAAAATGTCTGGGAATCTTTACACGAGCGAAAAGTCAAACATGCCTACAATGTGCCGACAGATGCGGATGAAGGCGATCAAAACACACTGCCTACACCGCAACAACATTTTATAGAAATGCTTGGATTACAGGCCTCATCCGTTGAATATTTCTTTCGTTACGGTATTAATATCGCCTATCGCGGAAATGACCCGGAAAATGCTGCTTTTTCGTTTAATTTCAAAGATGTTGAACATGGTCCATCTTTTGTTCGCACATTCTTCAATGATATTGTCAATGAAAGCTATTTCTATAAATCCTTTGATTTTTTGGACGAACAATATCCAAATCCCGACCCGGACCGACAATTAGCCAACAAATCCAACCGCATACTTGATCAGTTTCAAGATTCCCGTGTGTTCAAGTCGCGTTATATTGATAAATATACCGAAATCAATGGGCACATTATTGATACACAGGCGCTTTCAGATACTAACTCCTTGGAAAAAAACATTAAAATAAACAACAAGGATATGAGTTACATTGAATGGCTGCTGGATGGCGCAGATAATCTTTACGATATATTGGAACGTAATGACTTTAGTAAGCTGCCTTCTAATTCGGTATTGTTTATGTTGTTGCGACAATCACTGTTGTTAGCGTTTCGAGAAGCGGCCATGAATATTATGCAGAACGAAGGTTTTTTTGATGAGCCGTTCCGCCGAACAATTGGTGATAGTAACTATTATCGTCTTTTCAACACGCGGCTGAAACAATTTGTATATACCAGTAAATGGACTTTCCTTTTTAGAGACCCTAAAACATTCAATGGATTAAAAGGGATCAATTTCTCGAAAAATGAGGATGGGTCCAATAATCGCCTGTATGCGCATCTAAATAATGGTGATCGGTCTTTGGCTGATTTTGTACTTAACAAAAGAAATCTTTTTAACACCTATCCAAACAGAAACCAGCTTCAAAAATACATCAATCGTGTCGAAGATATTCGAAGCGCAATCGCTGTCCTTGACACAATTCCAACAAAAGCTCTAAGCCAGTTGCTATCGGAACATATTGATGTCAGTAGTTATCGACTGGATGCATGGTTACTGGGTTTATGTCACAAGCGATTACAAGAGCAACGCAATAACGGTCAAGAAAAAGGTATCTACCTGGGCGCCTATGGTTGGCTTGAGGATCTTCGTCCAGGAGGTGCTCGTGAAGAAGCGCCAAATATCCCGACAGAACTGATTCCTGATGATCGTACTCCTGTATATACGGATGCTGACAACGAAGGTTACATTCATGCACCTTCGATCAATCAGGCCATCAGTGCTGCAGTACTGCGCAGTGGTTATACTGCCAGTAGAGAAGCCATCGGTGATCTCGACAACCAGATGGCCGTCAACTTGTCATCACGCCGCGTTCGGATGGGCCTGAAACTAGTCGAAGGTGTCAGCAACGGCCTCTCCCTGGGCGCGATACTGGGATTTCAGTTTGAACGTAATCTGCATGAAAGTTATAAAATTGTTGAGCTTGACCGCTTTATTTACCGTTTCCGTGAATTATTTCCACTGGTGGTACCGATAGAAATCACTACCCAAGAGGCAGAGCCAAACCCCAAGGTCAATGTGGTTGATGGTTACTCACTTCTGGAAAAAGTGGATGATCACATTGACAGCCTTCAAGGTGTAAATACCGATAATTCAATTTATGACGTCCTAACCGAAAATAATTTTGCCAATTGCCCGGTGTTTATCAAATCTATTGTTGATAGCAATCTGCAGCCTGGCGATGACCGCGATTTAATTATACGTTCGATTATTCGTGAAATTGATCGCATTGGTGATGCCTTGGATGCCCTCGGAGACCTTACGATCTCAGAAAGCGTGTACCAAATTGTCCAAGGCAATCATGTTCGCGCAGCCGCGGTGGTTGAAGCCCTGGCCTCAGGAAAAGCACCGCCCGAACTTCAGTTTATCAATACGCCCCGTACGGGTGTTGTGGTCACGCATCGTGTCATATTAAACTTCGAACCACGTATCGCGACCTCATCTGCCCCTGCTGGTTGGCCAAGCACACTAACACAAAAAGCGAAAGCCGAGCCATCACTCAACAATTGGCTGGCGAGTATGTTCGGACCGGCAAACCGGATTCTCTGTGTTGCTTACAATGCAACACAAGCTCCTGATCTTCCCTTAGAAATTTCCATTGATGAACTTGGACTACATCCGATTGATCTGGTTTATTTACTGGGCTTTAACGCAGAACAAGGTAGCAGCGAACTGGAGAACCGATTAGCATGGCACATACGTAGTAAACATTCATTTTCACCAAACGACACACTGAAGCTCAGTTTTTCTGAGCGACCCGGTCATTGGTCGCTTGATATTAAAACCATCTATGAACTCAGCCCTTTGATCAAACACCTGAAAATCATGTTGACGGATGTAAAATATGTCGATGCCTTAGATATCATGCTTCCTGATGATGAACCTGCGCTGGATAATCCGGAAAACCTGTTCCCTGAAGACCTGAGAACACGCGTCACGGCCACAGAAACAGACTTCCGTAATACACTTAACGATATTCAGCAATTTCTTGATGCGAATTTCAGCGTTGTGAATGATGACACAACTGTTTCTGTGCCGGATCAAAATACCATACGAGATCATTTATTTAATTTGGCCGCTTTTGGCATTCCAAATAGTATACCCACGCCGGTTATGGACCCTAAGCAAAATATTGGCCGAGAATTTTTAAAATACCTTATAACGAATAATCAATCTGCACAAAAAAGACTAAAGGCATTTGACCTTAAGAAAAACAAACTTGCCGAAATTACCAAAACCAGGCAAATAACCGACACCTTAATTGAAATGGGTCGTATCTTGCTTGGTAAAGCCATGGTATTACTGCCGCATTATCAACCAAAAAACAAGGCTGATATTATTCAACAGATAAACTTACCGGTTGACAGCAACCTTACCCGTCACCGCACAGATCCACATGTTCTCACTGACTGGTTACAGGATCTGTCAAACATACGCCCTGGGCTATATGCGATGGATATGAGTTCGATGCTGGTACAAAATTTCAACCAGCACTTTCCTGACTTTCAGCCCGTTCAGTTTCCTTATGCAGATAACGACTATTGGTTAGGGCTGGAATACCCGGCAGATGAATTCAAACCAGAGGGAGACTACCTGTCCTTAGCACTCTTTGATCATGGACAACTCACCAGCAACGGTAATAGAAAAGTAGGAATCATTGTCGATGAATGGACTGAAATCATCCCACACAAGGAAGAAGTCACCGGAATTGTGTACCACTATGATCAACCCGATGCGCAGGCTCCACAAAGCCTGTTGCTGGCTGTTAGTCCTGACACCGAAACGAAATGGAACTGGAATAACCTCGTCCATATCTTGAACGAAACCCTGGATCTGGCAAAAATACGGGCCGTTGAACCGGACCATCTGGATGATAGTATTTTTGCACAGATTCTACCGTCGATTGCCAGCGAAGTCGCCCCACCACAGGCACGAGAATATGATGATGATGATGACAGTGTCACGGACAAACCATTCAGGAACCCACTCGGCACACAGGTCGTCATGGATTTTGTCGATAACCTGCCCGGTGATGATGGAAATTAATATGCAGTTTTATAGCACAGGGATAATAAGGAGTACACTTAATGCCAACAAGATTCGATTATAATAGCTGCGAACCCTTCCGAGCCTGGAACCGAATCGAACCCCGTGTACGCAAAGAAAAATTTGATCGTGTTCTGCAAAACGAGGTCCATGACGCGCTGTGGATGTTAACTCGCCAGTGGCAGTTTGGTGAATTCAAAGGTGAGGACACCGGTTCTGCCATTTTTGCAAAGACCTTATTAAAAACAAGCCGCTTGACCCGATTCAAGCCACTGAATCAACCGGCACAGGATTACCATGATCATATTCCTCTCGAAACACTGGTTGAAAGTGAACCACAGCAATACGATTTTCGAGTCCGACTACAAACAGGAAGAAGATTCCTGAACATACTAAATGACCTGGGAACTGAATTTAATGTTATAGCCGGTGCCAGACCACTGTTTTCATATACAGACTATCAAGCGAAACTGGTCGAACTATTCAGCTTTACATTACCACAAGACCCAACGCCGACGGCTGCCAAGAATGATCACAATAAAGACATCCAAACCGGTAAGTTGCTAACCAACCACGCCCTACATCCATTTACGGCCGCACTGCAGGGCCGTTCGATTGATGGCATATTGCTTTACCTCGCTATCAAGGATGACTCAGCTACCGCCATTAACTGGAAGTTACATGCCAGCCATGAAGACCTGCTTTTAAATGCTGCCAACCGTTACAAAGGCTGGATACAAAGCAAATTTGCTGAAGCAATCAGTCAGAAAAGTAGCTGGAACCCTTCACAGCTTGAGTACCAGTTCGCCTGCGCTGCACCCAAGCATGATGGCGGCAACATCGCCCTTCTTGCAGATGAGTACTATCATGGACGCCTTGACTGGTATGCTTTCGATTGTGATTTGGAACCAAAAGACGCCGGCCTGATGCACACGATTCCAACACGACGTGAAAAAGCCTTACACCAGGAAATAATCACTATGATACCAACACCTGCGTCATATTCAGGCATGCCAAATGATCGCTGGTGGGAGTTTGAGGATGGTGCGGTTGACCTGGGTAATATTTCAGCAGACACAACCGATCTGGCAAAAGTAATATTGTCAGAATTTGCACTGATTTATGGCAATGACTGGTTTGTTCTACCCTACCCAATTGCAGTCGGTAGCCTATGTGATATTGCAGGCATAATTATTACCGATGTATTCGGTCAAAAAACACTTATTGAATCAGCCACCCAGGGACAATCCGATGACTGGGAAAGTTGGGGCTTATTTAACCTGAGTGCAAAAGCACAAGCTAATCAACAATCACGCAAATCATCGACCGGTTTATTCCTACCTCCGGCTGTGAGTAAAGTGCATGAGAGCGAGGCCATTGAAGAAGTACTTTTTGTACGTGATGAAATGGCTAACCTGACATGGGGTATAGAAACAAAAGTACCCGACCTTTTGAGTAGAAGTATGGATGGGCACATTGCCGCTAGTGAATTAAATAATTACTGGCTGACACTACAAGGTATTGATTTGGATGCTGAGCCGGTAATAGATGAAAATGCAATCTATAAATACACCTTGGGCAATACCATTCCTGAGAACTGGATTCCGTTCACTGCCATTCACAAAAAAGACGGACAAAACCGTGCTGTCAGATTACAACGGGCCTCTATGCCACGACTGTATTTCGAAGATTTCCAGGCGATACGACCACGTACCGACATCCTGCGTTATGGCCTTCGAAATAACGCTGATCTTGAGCTTTCTCCTTTTGTAAACCCGGATAGAGAGACACAGAAAAGCCCCTATTACATCAATGAAGAAGAAATACCACGCTCCGGCTTAAAACTGACATCCACATTTCAACGAACTCGATGGTATAACGGTAAAACGTATTCCTGGTATGGACGGCGCAAAACATTGGGGCGTGGTGAAGGATCCAGTGGACTGGCTTTTGATATTTTAGAAATGGCAAAAAAAAACAAACCATAGTTTAGCATGGCTAACACAAAACGGCACATAATAAAATATTTTTGAGTTACCCCCAAGATTTTGATTGACTTTATATTATGTTTAGTCATATGATCATTCTGCGAGCGTATTGTAGAGTCAAGATTGGATTTTAACCAACAAAGTAAGCACCAAAGAGAAAGATTTGACAGTTGTGACTCATAGTTATCAAGGTACATTACTTACGATGGTCTCCCGGCTTCTTCATTCGCCAGAGTGCGTTTGTTGTTCCGGCCCGAAGTGGTTCTAAGGCTTTGTCGGAAACGACAGTCCTCCTAATTTGGTTTAACTCTTTACTCATTATAACAAAGAAAAAAAAGCCCTGTATATCAAAACAAGGCTTTTTTCAATTTAGGTTAAAGAACCTTACTATTTCTCAGGTTCGGTTTTTTCTATATCATCTTCAGTTTTATCTTTTTCAGTTTCAGTTATAATTTCTTTTAATTCTGCTGCCAACTCCATTTCATCTGACTTCTTGCTTGTATCTTCTTCTTGCTTGATAGGCTGTTCTTCTTTTTTCTCAGATTTGCTCTTCTCTACTGCAACCTCTGCAACCTGTTTCTTTTTAACAACAGTAACTTTTTTGTCCTTTGTTTTCTTCTTTTTACTTTTTTCCTCTTCCGGAGTAACAAGTTCGATCATAGAAACAAGCGCAGCATCTCCAGGACGTCTTTTCAGCTTAACAATCCTTGTATAGCCCCCTGCTATTGCACCAAAACGATCGTTAGCTTCACTAAACAGCTTGTGAACGACATCTTTCTCCCTTATTATTGAAAGCGCCTGGCGTCTGGCATGAAGGTCTCCCCGCTTTGCAAGAGTAATCAGATGGTCTGCCCATGGTCTTAATCCCTTTGCTTTTACATCAGTGGTACGGATACGTTCATATTTAAACAAAGAAGTAACCATGTTTTTGAACATGGCCTCTCTGTGACTACTGGTTCTATTTAATTTCAATCCAGCTTTTCGATGTCTCATAGATCAGCTTGCTCCTCTTCATCTGTATCTTCCTCAGGAGGCACAAATCCATCAAGCCTCATACCGAGAGAAAGACCCATTTCACTTAAGACTTCCTTAATCTCATTCAAAGATTTTCTACCAAAGTTTTTTGTCTTAAGCATTTCTGCTTCGGTTTTACTTACTAACTGATAAAGCTTTAGTATATCGGCATTTTTGAGACAATTAGCACTACGAACAGAAAGCTCAAGTTCCTCAACACTTCTGTAAAGGTTTTCATTAAACTGAGGCTCTCGCAACTCATCAGATTTCTTCTCGGCTTCCGGTTCAATCTTTTCATCGAAATTAATAAAAACTGTTAATTGCTCTTTTAAAATTTTGGCGGCGTATGCAACAGCGTCTTCGGGGAGTATGCTTCCATCTGTCCACACCTCCAAGGTGAGCTTGTCATAGTCAGTTTTCTGCCCTACCCTGGCATTCCCTACTACATAAGCTGCACGCTTAATCGGAGAAAATACCGCATCAATAGGTATTGTGCCTAAAGGTGCATCCTCATCCTTATTTGCTTCGGACAAAGAATATCCTTTCCCGACTTTAACGGTCATGGTCATATTTAACTTCGCCTTTCCGGAGAGAGTTGCAATATGTAAATCAGGATTAAAAACTTCGCATCTTCCATCATCACTGTTTATATCGCCGGCAGTTACTTCTCCTTCTCCTTCGGCATTAATGTAAACTGTCTTTGGTTCAGCATAGGCTACTTTGAAGCGCACCTGTTTCAAGTTAAGAATAATCTCGGAAACATCCTCAAATACACCTGAAATAACGCTGAATTCATGCATTACAGTATCAAATTTGACCGCTACTATTGCAGAGCCATACAAAGAAGAAAGTATTATCCGCCTTAAAGAATTACCAATCGTTATGCCAAATCCTCTTTCAAGAGGCTCGCAAACAAACTTGCCATAAGTAGATTTGCTGGTTACCTGTACCTTTTCCGGCCTTATCATTTCTTGCCAGTTCATGTACATAAGTTCATTTGACGACATATTTTATCTCCGGATTAAATTAGCGCACCTTCGGTGCGAGCTCTTAGCTGATAAGCTTAACAGCTATGAACAATTCATTATTATATATTACTGATGGTGTTAAACTTGATAGGGAACGTGTGTTTTACTTGGAATAAAGCTCCACTATGAGCTGCTCTTGAATAGGCGTTGTCAGATCCTCTCGAACAGGATAAGCTTTTACTATACCTTTCAGCCCCTCTTCCTTATCCAAATCAAGCCACTGTGGAATACCCCTTCGAACAACGGCATCAAGTGAATCTTTTATAGTCTGCATGTTACGGCTTTTTTCACGTATTTCAACAACATCACCTGTTTTTATGATGTATGAAGGAATGTTTACCTTTTTGCCGTTAATAAGAAAGTGATTATGCTTAACAAGCTGACGACCTTGAGTTCTTGAATTAACAAAGCCCAAACGATAAACAACATTATCAAGCCTGCGTTCCAGCGAAACAAGTAAATTTGTTCCGGTTATACCCTTCTGACGATCCGCACTTTTAAAAAATAGACGGAATTGACTTTCAGAAAGACCGTACATACGTTTTACCTTCTGCTTTTCACGAAGCTGAATAGCGTAATCTGAATTTTTTCTTCCACGACGCTGGCCATGCTGGCCTGGTGGATAACCCCGTCTGTCAAAAGCACATTTATCAGAATAACAACGATCTCCCTTCAGAAACAATTTTAAGTTTTCTCGTCGGCATAGCCGGCAAACAGATCCTATATATCGTGCCAAATTCTCCTCCTTTTTTATAGTGCCAGAACGAAAACTAGAAAATTTTTTCAAGTTCAAGGAAAGTGCAAATTTTAACCACAGAAATACAGTTTAGCTCATAGTTGATGGCTCTTAAGCTCATAAGATAAATAGTATAACAACTTATCAGCTAACATAGCCTGACGCAGAAATTGGAAAAATTAGCAGTTTTCGTTAAGGCACTATCTATACCCTGCGCCTTTTTGGTGGTCTGCAACCATTATGTGGAATAGGAGTAACATCTTTGATCATAACAACATTAAAACCTGTAGTTTGCAATGAGCGAAGCGCCGATTCCCTTCCCGCTCCAGGACCTTTTACATATACTTCAACACTCCTCATCCCATGTTCCTTCGCCTTTTTTACTGCGTCCGCTGCTGCAAGCTGAGCAGCAAATGGTGTACTCTTTCGAGATCCTTTAAACCCTTGGACACCGGAACTTGACCAGGCAACAACATTACCTGCTGGATCTGTAATTGTAATTATTGTATTATTGAAAGTAGATTGAATATGCACTACTCCATTCGGAATATTTTTCTTTTCTTTCTTTTTAGTACGGACTCTTTTAGCCATAAATAAAGCCTCTTTCTCCTCTTACGGGTTGCGGACCAAGATTAACTTATTACCCGAATTACTTCTTTTTCTCTCCACCTCTCTTCTTAACGGCCGATCTTTTCGGCCCCTTTCTTGTGCGCGCATTAGTACTTGTCCTCTGTCCCCGCACAGGAAGCGATTTCCGGTGGCGCAGGCCACGATATGCTCCAAGATCCATAAGTCTTTTGATATTCATAGAAATTTCTGTACGGAGCTCACCTTCAACTTTATATTCACTGTCAATAACCTTGCGGATATTATTAATCTCGGCTTCTGACAAATCATCACTCTTTGTATCAGAATCAATATTGAGCTTTGCTAATATATTTTTCGATATAGTTCTGCCGATTCCATAAATATATGTCAGCGCTATCTCAATTCGCTTTTTCCTGGGTAAATCTACGCCCGCAATTCTTGCCAAAACTTATCCTCCTCTATCCTTGCCTCTGTTTGTGCCGCTTATTTTCGCAGATCACTCTTACAACACCTTTTCTACGAATGATCTTACACTTACTGCAAATTTTTTTAGCTGACGCCCTTACTTTCATAATTAAAACTCCCTTGACGGCTTTATCATCCCTTAAAGCTTTTAATAGATGGATGCGAAACTTAAATTATAGATTTTATAAGATTGTTAGGTTCAAGGTTAAAAGCCGACTAACCGTGAACCGTAAACCTGAGTAGGGGCACGGCGCGCCGTGCCCCTACTCAGGTTTACGGTTCACGGTTAGTCGGCTTTTAACCTTGAACCTAACAATCTTATAAAATCTATAATTTAAGTTTCGCATCCATCTATTAAAAGCTTTAAGGGATGATAAAGCCGTCAAGGGAGTTTTAATTATGAAAGTAAGGGCGTCAGCTAAAAAAATTTGCAGTAAGTGTAAGATCATTCGTAGAAAAGGTGTTGTAAGAGTGATCTGCGAAAATAAGCGGCACAAACAGAGGCAAGGATAGAGGAGGATAAGTTTTGGCAAGAATTGCGGGCGTAGATTTACCCAGGAAAAAGCGAATTGAGATAGCGCTGACATATATTTATGGAATCGGCAGAACTATATCGAAAAATATATTAGCAAAGCTCAATATTGATTCTGATACAAAGAGTGATGATTTGTCAGAAGCCGAGATTAATAATATCCGCAAGGTTATTGACAGTGAATATAAAGTTGAAGGTGAGCTCCGTACAGAAATTTCTATGAATATCAAAAGACTTATGGATCTTGGAGCATATCGTGGCCTGCGCCACCGGAAATCGCTTCCTGTGCGGGGACAGAGGACAAGTACTAATGCGCGCACAAGAAAGGGGCCGAAAAGATCGGCCGTTAAGAAGAGAGGTGGAGAGAAAAAGAAGTAATTCGGGTAATAAGTTAATCTTGGTCCGCAACCCGTAAGAGGAGAAAGAGGCTTTATTTATGGCTAAAAGAGTCCGTACTAAAAAGAAAGAAAAGAAAAATATTCCGAATGGAGTAGTGCATATTCAATCTACTTTCAATAATACAATAATTACAATTACAGATCCAGCAGGTAATGTTGTTGCCTGGTCAAGTTCCGGTGTCCAAGGGTTTAAAGGATCTCGAAAGAGTACACCATTTGCTGCTCAGCTTGCAGCAGCGGACGCAGTAAAAAAGGCGAAGGAACATGGGATGAGGAGTGTTGAAGTATATGTAAAAGGTCCTGGAGCGGGAAGGGAATCGGCGCTTCGCTCATTGCAAACTACAGGTTTTAATGTTGTTATGATCAAAGATGTTACTCCTATTCCACATAATGGTTGCAGACCACCAAAAAGGCGCAGGGTATAGATAGTGCCTTAACGAAAACTGCTAATTTTTCCAATTTCTGCGTCAGGCTATGTTAGCTGATAAGTTGTTATACTATTTATCTTATGAGCTTAAGAGCCATCAACTATGAGCTAAACTGTATTTCTGTGGTTAAAATTTGCACTTTCCTTGAACTTGAAAAAATTTTCTAGTTTTCGTTCTGGCACTATAAAAAAGGAGGAGAATTTGGCACGATATATAGGATCTGTTTGCCGGCTATGCCGACGAGAAAACTTAAAATTGTTTCTGAAGGGAGATCGTTGTTATTCTGATAAATGTGCTTTTGACAGACGGGGTTATCCACCAGGCCAGCATGGCCAGCGTCGTGGAAGAAAAAATTCAGATTACGCTATTCAGCTTCGTGAAAAGCAGAAGGTAAAACGTATGTACGGTCTTTCTGAAAGTCAATTCCGTCTATTTTTTAAAAGTGCGGATCGTCAGAAGGGTATAACCGGAACAAATTTACTTGTTTCGCTGGAACGCAGGCTTGATAATGTTGTTTATCGTTTGGGCTTTGTTAATTCAAGAACTCAAGGTCGTCAGCTTGTTAAGCATAATCACTTTCTTATTAACGGCAAAAAGGTAAACATTCCTTCATACATCATAAAAACAGGTGATGTTGTTGAAATACGTGAAAAAAGCCGTAACATGCAGACTATAAAAGATTCACTTGATGCCGTTGTTCGAAGGGGTATTCCACAGTGGCTTGATTTGGATAAGGAAGAGGGGCTGAAAGGTATAGTAAAAGCTTATCCTGTTCGAGAGGATCTGACAACGCCTATTCAAGAGCAGCTCATAGTGGAGCTTTATTCCAAGTAAAACACACGTTCCCTATCAAGTTTAACACCATCAGTAATATATAATAATGAATTGTTCATAGCTGTTAAGCTTATCAGCTAAGAGCTCGCACCGAAGGTGCGCTAATTTAATCCGGAGATAAAATATGTCGTCAAATGAACTTATGTACATGAACTGGCAAGAAATGATAAGGCCGGAAAAGGTACAGGTAACCAGCAAATCTACTTATGGCAAGTTTGTTTGCGAGCCTCTTGAAAGAGGATTTGGCATAACGATTGGTAATTCTTTAAGGCGGATAATACTTTCTTCTTTGTATGGCTCTGCAATAGTAGCGGTCAAATTTGATACTGTAATGCATGAATTCAGCGTTATTTCAGGTGTATTTGAGGATGTTTCCGAGATTATTCTTAACTTGAAACAGGTGCGCTTCAAAGTAGCCTATGCTGAACCAAAGACAGTTTACATTAATGCCGAAGGAGAAGGAGAAGTAACTGCCGGCGATATAAACAGTGATGATGGAAGATGCGAAGTTTTTAATCCTGATTTACATATTGCAACTCTCTCCGGAAAGGCGAAGTTAAATATGACCATGACCGTTAAAGTCGGGAAAGGATATTCTTTGTCCGAAGCAAATAAGGATGAGGATGCACCTTTAGGCACAATACCTATTGATGCGGTATTTTCTCCGATTAAGCGTGCAGCTTATGTAGTAGGGAATGCCAGGGTAGGGCAGAAAACTGACTATGACAAGCTCACCTTGGAGGTGTGGACAGATGGAAGCATACTCCCCGAAGACGCTGTTGCATACGCCGCCAAAATTTTAAAAGAGCAATTAACAGTTTTTATTAATTTCGATGAAAAGATTGAACCGGAAGCCGAGAAGAAATCTGATGAGTTGCGAGAGCCTCAGTTTAATGAAAACCTTTACAGAAGTGTTGAGGAACTTGAGCTTTCTGTTCGTAGTGCTAATTGTCTCAAAAATGCCGATATACTAAAGCTTTATCAGTTAGTAAGTAAAACCGAAGCAGAAATGCTTAAGACAAAAAACTTTGGTAGAAAATCTTTGAATGAGATTAAGGAAGTCTTAAGTGAAATGGGTCTTTCTCTCGGTATGAGGCTTGATGGATTTGTGCCTCCTGAGGAAGATACAGATGAAGAGGAGCAAGCTGATCTATGAGACATCGAAAAGCTGGATTGAAATTAAATAGAACCAGTAGTCACAGAGAGGCCATGTTCAAAAACATGGTTACTTCTTTGTTTAAATATGAACGTATCCGTACCACTGATGTAAAAGCAAAGGGATTAAGACCATGGGCAGACCATCTGATTACTCTTGCAAAGCGGGGAGACCTTCATGCCAGACGCCAGGCGCTTTCAATAATAAGGGAGAAAGATGTCGTTCACAAGCTGTTTAGTGAAGCTAACGATCGTTTTGGTGCAATAGCAGGGGGCTATACAAGGATTGTTAAGCTGAAAAGACGTCCTGGAGATGCTGCGCTTGTTTCTATGATCGAACTTGTTACTCCGGAAGAGGAAAAAAGTAAAAAGAAGAAAACAAAGGACAAAAAAGTTACTGTTGTTAAAAAGAAACAGGTTGCAGAGGTTGCAGTAGAGAAGAGCAAATCTGAGAAAAAAGAAGAACAGCCTATCAAGCAAGAAGAAGATACAAGCAAGAAGTCAGATGAAATGGAGTTGGCAGCAGAATTAAAAGAAATTATAACTGAAACTGAAAAAGATAAAACTGAAGATGATATAGAAAAAACCGAACCTGAGAAATAGTAAGGTTCTTTAACCTAAATTGAAAAAAGCCTTGTTTTGATATACAGGGCTTTTTTTTCTTTGTTATAATGAGTAAAGAGTTAAACCAAATTAGGAGGACTGTCGTTTCCGACAAAGCCTTAGAACCACTTCGGGCCGGAACAACAAACGCACTCTGGCGAATGAAGAAGCCGGGAGACCATCGTAAGTAATGTACCTTGATAACTATGAGTCACAACTGTCAAATCTTTCTCTTTGGTGCTTACTTTGTTGGTTAAAATCCAATCTTGACTCTACAATACGCTCGCAGAATGATCATATGACTAAACATAATATAAAGTCAATCAAAATCTTGGGGGTAACTCAAAAATATTTTATTATGTGCCGTTTTGTGTTAGCCATGCTAAACTATGGTTTGTTTTTTTTTGCCATTTCTAAAATATCAAAAGCCAGTCCACTGGATCCTTCACCACGCCCCAATGTTTTGCGCCGTCCATACCAGGAATACGTTTTACCGTTATACCATCGAGTTCGTTGAAATGTGGATGTCAGTTTTAAGCCGGAGCGTGGTATTTCTTCTTCATTGATGTAATAGGGGCTTTTCTGTGTCTCTCTATCCGGGTTTACAAAAGGAGAAAGCTCAAGATCAGCGTTATTTCGAAGGCCATAACGCAGGATGTCGGTACGTGGTCGTATCGCCTGGAAATCTTCGAAATACAGTCGTGGCATAGAGGCCCGTTGTAATCTGACAGCACGGTTTTGTCCGTCTTTTTTGTGAATGGCAGTGAACGGAATCCAGTTCTCAGGAATGGTATTGCCCAAGGTGTATTTATAGATTGCATTTTCATCTATTACCGGCTCAGCATCCAAATCAATACCTTGTAGTGTCAGCCAGTAATTATTTAATTCACTAGCGGCAATGTGCCCATCCATACTTCTACTCAAAAGGTCGGGTACTTTTGTTTCTATACCCCATGTCAGGTTAGCCATTTCATCACGTACAAAAAGTACTTCTTCAATGGCCTCGCTCTCATGCACTTTACTCACAGCCGGAGGTAGGAATAAACCGGTCGATGATTTGCGTGATTGTTGATTAGCTTGTGCTTTTGCACTCAGGTTAAATAAGCCCCAACTTTCCCAGTCATCGGATTGTCCCTGGGTGGCTGATTCAATAAGTGTTTTTTGACCGAATACATCGGTAATAATTATGCCTGCAATATCACATAGGCTACCGACTGCAATTGGGTAGGGTAGAACAAACCAGTCATTGCCATAAATCAGTGCAAATTCTGACAATATTACTTTTGCCAGATCGGTTGTGTCTGCTGAAATATTACCCAGGTCAACCGCACCATCCTCAAACTCCCACCAGCGATCATTTGGCATGCCTGAATATGACGCAGGTGTTGGTATCATAGTGATTATTTCCTGGTGTAAGGCTTTTTCACGTCGTGTTGGAATCGTGTGCATCAGGCCGGCGTCTTTTGGTTCCAAATCACAATCGAAAGCATACCAGTCAAGGCGTCCATGATAGTACTCATCTGCAAGAAGGGCGATGTTGCCGCCATCATGCTTGGGTGCAGCGCAGGCGAACTGGTACTCAAGCTGTGAAGGGTTCCAGCTACTTTTCTGACTGATTGCTTCAGCAAATTTGCTTTGTATCCAGCCTTTGTAACGGTTGGCAGCATTTAAAAGCAGGTCTTCATGGCTGGCATGTAACTTCCAGTTAATGGCGGTAGCTGAGTCATCCTTGATAGCGAGGTAAAGCAATATGCCATCAATCGAACGGCCCTGCAGTGCGGCCGTAAATGGATGTAGGGCGTGGTTGGTTAGCAACTTACCGGTTTGGATGTCTTTATTGTGATCATTCTTGGCAGCCGTCGGCGTTGGGTCTTGTGGTAATGTAAAGCTGAATAGTTCGACCAGTTTCGCTTGATAGTCTGTATATGAAAACAGTGGTCTGGCACCGGCTATAACATTAAATTCAGTTCCCAGGTCATTTAGTATGTTCAGGAATCTTCTTCCTGTTTGTAGTCGGACTCGAAAATCGTATTGCTGTGGTTCACTTTCAACCAGTGTTTCGAGAGGAATATGATCATGGTAATCCTGTGCCGGTTGATTCAGTGGCTTGAATCGGGTCAAGCGGCTTGTTTTTAATAAGGTCTTTGCAAAAATGGCAGAACCGGTGTCCTCACCTTTGAATTCACCAAACTGCCACTGGCGAGTTAACATCCACAGCGCGTCATGGACCTCGTTTTGCAGAACACGATCAAATTTTTCTTTGCGTACACGGGGTTCGATTCGGTTCCAGGCTCGGAAGGGTTCGCAGCTATTATAATCGAATCTTGTTGGCATTAAGTGTACTCCTTATTATCCCTGTGCTATAAAACTGCATATTAATTTCCATCATCACCGGGCAGGTTATCGACAAAATCCATGACGACCTGTGTGCCGAGTGGGTTCCTGAATGGTTTGTCCGTGACACTGTCATCATCATCATCATATTCTCGTGCCTGTGGTGGGGCGACTTCGCTGGCAATCGACGGTAGAATCTGTGCAAAAATACTATCATCCAGATGGTCCGGTTCAACGGCCCGTATTTTTGCCAGATCCAGGGTTTCGTTCAAGATATGGACGAGGTTATTCCAGTTCCATTTCGTTTCGGTGTCAGGACTAACAGCCAGCAACAGGCTTTGTGGAGCCTGCGCATCGGGTTGATCATAGTGGTACACAATTCCGGTGACTTCTTCCTTGTGTGGGATGATTTCAGTCCATTCATCGACAATGATTCCTACTTTTCTATTACCGTTGCTGGTGAGTTGTCCATGATCAAAGAGTGCTAAGGACAGGTAGTCTCCCTCTGGTTTGAATTCATCTGCCGGGTATTCCAGCCCTAACCAATAGTCGTTATCTGCATAAGGAAACTGAACGGGCTGAAAGTCAGGAAAGTGCTGGTTGAAATTTTGTACCAGCATCGAACTCATATCCATCGCATATAGCCCAGGGCGTATGTTTGACAGATCCTGTAACCAGTCAGTGAGAACATGTGGATCTGTGCGGTGACGGGTAAGGTTGCTGTCAACCGGTAAGTTTATCTGTTGAATAATATCAGCCTTGTTTTTTGGTTGATAATGCGGCAGTAATACCATGGCTTTACCAAGCAAGATACGACCCATTTCAATTAAGGTGTCGGTTATTTGCCTGGTTTTGGTAATTTCGGCAAGTTTGTTTTTCTTAAGGTCAAATGCCTTTAGTCTTTTTTGTGCAGATTGATTATTCGTTATAAGGTATTTTAAAAATTCTCGGCCAATATTTTGCTTAGGGTCCATAACCGGCGTGGGTATACTATTTGGAATGCCAAAAGCGGCCAAATTAAATAAATGATCTCGTATGGTATTTTGATCCGGCACAGAAACAGTTGTGTCATCATTCACAACGCTGAAATTCGCATCAAGAAATTGCTGAATATCGTTAAGTGTATTACGGAAGTCTGTTTCTGTGGCCGTGACGCGTGTTCTCAGGTCTTCAGGGAACAGGTTTTCCGGATTATCCAGCGCAGGTTCATCATCAGGAAGCATGATATCTAAGGCATCGACATATTTTACATCCGTCAACATGATTTTCAGGTGTTTGATCAAAGGGCTGAGTTCATAGATGGTTTTAATATCAAGCGACCAATGACCGGGTCGCTCAGAAAAACTGAGCTTCAGTGTGTCGTTTGGTGAAAATGAATGTTTACTACGTATGTGCCATGCTAATCGGTTCTCCAGTTCGCTGCTACCTTGTTCTGCGTTAAAGCCCAGTAAATAAACCAGATCAATCGGATGTAGTCCAAGTTCATCAATGGAAATTTCTAAGGGAAGATCAGGAGCTTGTGTTGCATTGTAAGCAACACAGAGAATCCGGTTTGCCGGTCCGAACATACTCGCCAGCCAATTGTTGAGTGATGGCTCGGCTTTCGCTTTTTGTGTTAGTGTGCTTGGCCAACCAGCAGGGGCAGATGAGGTCGCGATACGTGGTTCGAAGTTTAATATGACACGATGCGTGACCACAACACCCGTACGGGGCGTATTGATAAACTGAAGTTCGGGCGGTGCTTTTCCTGAGGCCAGGGCTTCAACCACCGCGGCTGCGCGAACATGATTGCCTTGGACAATTTGGTACACGCTTTCTGAGATCGTAAGGTCTCCGAGGGCATCCAAGGCATCACCAATGCGATCAATTTCACGAATAATCGAACGTATAATTAAATCGCGGTCATCGCCAGGCTGCAGATTGCTATCAACAATAGATTTGATAAACACCGGGCAATTGGCAAAATTATTTTCGGTTAGGACGTCATAAATTGAATTATCGGTATTTACACCTTGAAGGCTGTCAATGTGATCATCCACTTTTTCCAGAAGTGAGTAACCATCAACCACATTGACCTTGGGGTTTGGCTCTGCCTCTTGGGTAGTGATTTCTATCGGTACCACCAGTGGAAATAATTCACGGAAACGGTAAATAAAGCGGTCAAGCTCAACAATTTTATAACTTTCATGCAGATTACGTTCAAACTGAAATCCCAGTATCGCGCCCAGGGAGAGGCCGTTGCTGACACCTTCGACTAGTTTCAGGCCCATCCGAACGCGGCGTGATGACAAGTTGACGGCCATCTGGTTGTCGAGATCACCGATGGCTTCTCTACTGGCAGTATAACCACTGCGCAGTACTGCAGCACTGATGGCCTGATTGATCGAAGGTGCATGAATGTAACCTTCGTTGTCAGCATCCGTATATACAGGAGTACGATCATCAGGAATCAGTTCTGTCGGGATATTTGGCGCTTCTTCACGAGCACCTCCTGGACGAAGATCCTCAAGCCAACCATAGGCGCCCAGGTAGATACCTTTTTCTTGACCGTTATTGCGTTGCTCTTGTAATCGCTTGTGACATAAACCCAGTAACCATGCATCCAGTCGATAACTACTGACATCAATATGTTCCGATAGCAACTGGCTTAGAGCTTTTGTTGGAATTGTGTCAAGGACAGCGATTGCGCTTCGAATATCTTCGACACGATTGATGTATTTTTGAAGCTGGTTTCTGTTTGGATAGGTGTTAAAAAGATTTCTTTTGTTAAGTACAAAATCAGCCAAAGACCGATCACCATTATTTAGATGCGCATACAGGCGATTATTGGACCCATCCTCATTTTTCGAGAAATTGATCCCTTTTAATCCATTGAATGTTTTAGGGTCTCTAAAAAGGAAAGTCCATTTACTGGTATATACAAATTGTTTCAGCCGCGTGTTGAAAAGACGATAATAGTTACTATCACCAATTGTTCGGCGGAACGGCTCATCAAAAAAACCTTCGTTCTGCATAATATTCATGGCCGCTTCTCGAAACGCTAACAACAGTGATTGTCGCAACAACATAAACAATACCGAATTAGAAGGCAGCTTACTAAAGTCATTACGTTCCAATATATCGTAAAGATTATCTGCGCCATCCAGCAGCCATTCAATGTAACTCATATCCTTGTTGTTTATTTTAATGTTTTTTTCCAAGGAGTTAGTATCTGAAAGCGCCTGTGTATCAATAATGTGCCCATTGATTTCGGTATATTTATCAATATAACGCGACTTGAACACACGGGAATCTTGAAACTGATCAAGTATGCGGTTGGATTTGTTGGCTAATTGTCGGTCCGGGTCGGGATTTGGATATTGTTCGTCCAAAAAATCAAAGGATTTATAGAAATAGCTTTCATTGACAATATCATTGAAGAATGTGCGAACAAAAGATGGACCATGTTCAACATCTTTGAAATTAAACGAAAAAGCAGCATTTTCCGGGTCATTTCCGCGATAGGCGATATTAATACCGTAACGAAAGAAATATTCAACGGATGAGGCCTGTAATCCAAGCATTTCTATAAAATGTTGTTGCGGTGTAGGCAGTGTGTTTTGATCGCCTTCATCCGCATCTGTCGGCACATTGTAGGCATGTTTGACTTTTCGCTCGTGTAAAGATTCCCAGACATTTTTAGCGCGAAGTAACAGTTGTTTTAAGCGTATATCGTAGCGTAACTGTAATTTAGCATGAGTCGCAGCGTTTGGTGATTCGACTTGTTGCCTTGTCAGAGTCGGCAGATTGTTTTCATCAAAGGTGTTATGAAAACGCAATTTTGAAAATGCGGTTGTGGGCAGTATGCCGTATGGTTGTGTGCCTACTCTCAGGCTTGGTAAAGCCCCTCTGCCAACCACATTATTCGTAAAGAATTGATAGGTTCGCTCAATGGTGTCATAATTAAATAAGTGGTCCCAGCTTGATTCCATGTAATCACCGATGGAAACATGCCAGAGTGACCGGTGCGTAGCAAAAGCACGACTAATTTCCTGATTATCACTGTATTGCAGGTGCTGGAAGACTGAAGGATCAATACCCAGCGCGTATGCAAGGCGTTTGCCATCGGCTATTTTGAGCTGATCATTTTCATCAGCGTCAAATAGTTCAGATCCCATTTCGACTCGAAAACTTTCCTCAGGATCATCTTCAATACTGTTATATCCCGAAGCCCTTTTTTCGGTATTATTCGTAGGTGTTCCTACAGATAGAAAGCTCATCCCATCAGGCGCGTAATGATGGTTATGGAACAGGCTTTCGAGTGTCTGCTTGTCTGTGTTATGCGTTGAATCGTTTATGCCAATAGCGAGCACACGATCAAATCCCTGTTCAGCCTCTTCATCGGTGAGGGGTATTTTCAGCCCCATTCCTTTTTTGACGGCATCGTCAAAATTGACCATCCAGCGCATACCCTCATCGACCTGCAAATTGCCTTTGCTGTCTATCTGAAATGGATTGTCATTTTCATTTTCAAAATCGAAATTCTGTGGGTTGAGACCGACAATCAGTTCTTCGGGAATGGGATTACCGATAGCAATATGTTTATAAACACCATCATTTATGGTCAGTATAGCGATTCGGTCTGGTAATGCCTGAGTATGGGGGGCAATGGTCCAATCCTGTTTTTTGAGGCGAACATGAGGGAAGCTTAGTGGTTTATCAAAACGATCAAGAAAGTGATTGATATCAAGTGGTTCGATTTTTCGAAAACGTTTTTGGACTTTTTCGTAGGTGGTAAAGATTAACCGGATATTGGCAATCGCATTGCTATGGGGATGTAATTCATCGACCGTTGACGCATTTAACCGAGTTTCAATAATCAGCAATTTGGATTCAAGTATGCGTAGTTGGCTATAAGCCTGTTGTATGAAGTTCGCTTGTTCAAATGTAATTTTATCCAGTAGTGTTTGAATGGATTTGATGTGTTTGTGAATAAGGGCAGTATCAATACCGGTTAATATTGCCGGTGCGGTCATATCCACACTAATCTTTTCAAGTAATTTATTAGTAGCTTGAATCTTATCTATGATTTTCAGTATATTAACAGATGGTTTTTCATTAAGCGCATTTTTGTTTGCGGGTAGCGATCTTGGATCGCATAGATTTGCTATCCATGCGGCACGCTGACTATCATGACTGCCTACAAGTGCCTTCCAGGCTGCCAATTCATACTCATGATCATTACTGGCAGCCCACCAGGATAACCAAAAGCGCTGGCCATCTTTGATTTCATCCGGGGTTAAATTTTGTTCATGCGTCTGAATATGGATATCGTCAGGAAAAATGCGCAACCAAAGTTCATTAACCTGTTGAGTAGGCAAAGCGATTTGTATAGCCAGATCTTCAAGTCCATTTCCATTTTTCGGCTTATCTACTACAACAGCCCCAAGATCAATAGATGATTGAATTGCATCAATTTTTTTTTTGATGTCTGGGTCAGTATGAAAATTTAGTCTTTCTATCTTCTGGTTTAAGTTGCCAATCAGCTTTTTTGTGTTCTGATAGGATTGATCCGCAATCGGTAAGCGTTTTCGGGCTGATACGCGAAATAGGTTGGATAGCTTAGTCAACTCTACTTTGAGTTGTTCAGTGTTTATTTGAGTGTTATTTCGATCAGAGAGAAATGAATTGATTTGCGCGGCTTTTGTATTTGCCTGGTTAAAGATTTCAAGGGCATCAGCAAAATCTCGACTGGAAAGAATCATTGTTTCTTTCTCAGTGCTTTTGTAGAGGCTGTTTCGAATTGACAGTGAGCTGCCATTCAAGTAACCAACCGTGCTTTTAAAACTAAATGCGTGACTGGTATTGCTGATGTTTGCAGCATTTATTTTCTTATCATAACTATTAACTGAGCTATCAACCTTCTTCCATAGATCCTGAATCACTTCTACCTGTTTAGGTGTAGCCTCAACAATCTGTTCTCCCATCTTACGGATCGCATTTATTTTTTCTTTAATTTTTTTTCTGGATTTACGTACATCTTTTATATTGCTGCTCACCTTTTCCGAGTTGAGTCGTCCAACATCAATCAATGTGCGTACGCTACTGTAAAAGAGTGTATCAGAATCAATATGTTTGATTTTGGCGAGATGACTAAGCTTGGGTAAAATAGTAGTCTCAAAATATTGACAGCCTAAGGTCAATTTCCCCTGTAATTGCGTTTCATTGCGTTTTGTAAACTTCTTCCAGGCAGTATCATTGTGTACGGATTTAATGGTGTCCGGCAACCTAAGCACTTCTTGCTGTATCTTCCGGTGCAGCTCCATGAGCCTGGTTAACTGGTTGTTTTTTATCCTGCGTATTGAAGCGATTCTGTTATCGTGAGGCTTATAAAGATTTTCAAGCTCAGCTACCATCTTCTCTATATAGCCATAGAGGTCTTTTTTGTTGGTTGGATTGGTGTATGGTAGTTTTCCATTATTGATATTGTGTAGTTTTTTTTCTGTTTTTTTAAATTTTGCAAGGAATTTATTTACTGGTACAAAAACAGGATCCTGAACTGCATTGATGGCATCAATGCTCTCTGTCAAATTATTACGCTTATTGGTTAATTGAGTACGTAAGATGCGCAGTTCCGGTCTGTTCAAAGAATTTATAAATAGCTGAGAGGCTGTCTTAAGCTCGTTGCTGAGTGTTACAAGCCATGTCTTTTGTTTTCTTGTCACCTCTGTTATTGCAGATGCATATTTCTGTACCTGCTTAAGATCACCTGATACATTGGAGATTTGTGTTCTGATTTGATTCAGTGATGAGTGAGGGATGGGTTTCAGAAACTCAACCTGTAAAGCGCCAAGCCCACCCAACAAGCGTTCCAATTGACCTTCTGATGTTGACGAAATAGGCTTGTCGACCTTCATGAATCGGGCTTCGATTCGGATGGGCAGTAATAGAAATGGGATATTGCTCTTTTTGCCGGCTGCTGTCTGGCGAATCGTTTCTAATTCACTTGAGACATATGAGGCAGTAATATTCTCCGTCATAATGACCAGCCTGCTATTACTTTATTATTTAAGTTATTCATAAATTAATTTTCCTCTTCCTTTGGTAACATTTCTCCAGCATGCCGTGCAAAAAGGACAGGGTTCTGGTACAGAATGGATGCAAGATCTGCGGCATTATTTCCCCATTTCGGAACAGGTTCGCCAAGCGGAGGGCTGGTTGGTAATAGTGTCTTGTCAAAGGTAATACGATAGGTTGATAAATCGGCCTTATTGTCGACCAGGTGCTCCCATGTCAGGTCATTCCATTCATTAGGATTACTGGTGGGAGGCAGGCCACTGGTATCACCCATTTCATCAGCATAATCATCAAGTCCGAACTTGATTTGGCCTGGACGTTCTTTGAACACAAAAAACCAGCCAGGATCGGATGTGACCGGATTGCCGCTATTATCTCTGATTCTAACGCCACGAGCCTGATCAATTGAAAAATCAAACCCAAACAAGAAAATATCAGGCTCAAGTTGAGCTGAGAAAAGTGGGTACTTGATGTTAGCAGCATCTGAATCAGGTGCAAGTACGCGTTGTTCTTTTGGATCATTAATGTCGTACGCAGCTTTTTGGGCGAACACCATCGTGTTGGGATATTTAAGTAACAATTGTCCGCGAACAACCAAAACAATATTACCATCATCCTCTGGGTCATTTTCATCCCAGATACGGGCTCGATTATTCCCCAGGCTATTTCGCCATTCATGCATTTTTTTTATATCGAATTGTTTTTCCGGATCATTCTCAAAAAGATTGTCACGAATATCCCAGAATTGACGAAAACAGGAGCCGCGTTGATCTGTCGGGAATTCACGCCAGAGAAGCTCGCGAGCCATTTCATGGTTAAGTCCGACCATATAGGACTCAATAAAACGTTGGTTTGTTTGCAGAATAGTAATACTGTCCTGTGGTAGTTTTTCGACATTAGGCAAGATAAAATCCTGAGAAATTTTTTTTAAATGCTCATAAACAGGATCTTTAAACTCAGGATAGGCCATGACCGGTTTTAGCTCTTCAATTGCCTGCATTTCAACGCCATTCCATATCTTTATTTGACTGATTACCCGTTTGGATATGGTTAATGCCGGGTGAAGTTTTTGACGAAGATCCTTCTTAATCAAATTGAAATTACTTAAAACAGGTAGGTGTGCGGGTGTCTTCATTCCAGTGACAACATTTTGTAACAGATTAAAGTCTGTCTGGAACTGCTGTATTTCTGCTTGAGTTGTAATTGGCCCGACATGTTGAATGTCGACTTCATCTTTTTTTTGGATCAGGAGAGTCTGATAACGCTTGGCACTACTGCCGGTTCCATAGAATTTTTCATAGGTCAATTGTTCGAGCGTGATTTTTAAATCACCATCCGGTTGTAGCTGAAAAGCCGTAATCGCATTGACCAGCTCTATCAGCAGGACACGTACATCGCTGGTGAGGCTGTTATCTGCATTGATTATAGCAATCCACGCATTTCGATTAGATAGTGTATCAGCACTGCGGGTGAGAAAGAATTCTACAAAAGCATCACGGGCCAGAAAGTTGGGAACTGTATTGTAATTTTGTTGCTGTTCTTCAATAGCATCAGCAGTCTCTTTGATGCTAAGCGTATTGATAGGCAATATCTTTAATTTGGCCGCCGTAATAGCATCATTTTTTGCCTCATCGTGATTAAAATTACTGAGTAACTGCTGATGAATGGCTGTTTTTGTACTAGCCTGATGGTTGATTTTACGGTTTAACTTGCGATTTGGTCGAACAATTTTTCGAAAAGCCGCACTTTTTGCAACGAGTGGAATCCGGCTGTTTCGAAAATCCTGATTCACGGTCCGGGTAGCTGAGCTCAAGACCCGATTATGCATAGGGTTGGTTATGCTTAAGAGGCGGTCATTGCTACCGCGTGTAATATGTTTCTTATAGATTCTACCACTCACCATTTTGGCAAGTTCGGCTTGGCGTATTTTCTCATTCGCCTTGTTGATTTCACCTACCTGCTTCCAGGCTTCGTCCATTAGCTTTTCCTGGTTTTTCTGCACTGTTGTTGTACCCAGACCTGCGCCACCTCGATAACGGGGATCCAGATTAAGTTCGTTGATCCACGATTTATTAATGACGGGTGCCACAGGCAGCTTTGGAATTAAGGCATGCCATATCCCATAGGTCGGAGGTGTGATAATTGGGTCATCAACCGCATTATCTGCAGCACTATAAAATGGATGATCAAGATCCAGCGCAGTATTGTCGGTATTGTTTTGGTCTTCAGCAAGGTCTGTAGAAAGGTTGAGTGTTTTGCGAAGTTGTTCTATGAAATCCGCGTTTCCTGGTAATTCTTGAAATGGATCAGATTTAAAATTGGGCGGTTTCAGTGCACCTTCAAAACCCAGGGTAGGTGTGTCAGCCATGCCATCCAGTGCGTATCCCGGTGATTGTATGTCCATGGGCATTTTACCATTTTCAGGATCAGTGATAATGGGTTTTAAGATACTGACCAGACTCTCAAAGTCACCATATTCGCCAGTATGAAAGCGCCAGTGAAAATAAAATGGGAATTCTATATTGGTGTCAGAAGCCGGTGCGCCACCAGATGCCGTTAGTCGCCAAGCGGGCTGTTGTACTTTGATGCCTGTTGTTTCATTGTCAATGCCGATCAACCGTCCGGTTTCAAAAGAAGGAATCAGGAAACCGGTGTATTGTGTTTTTTTCTGTAGTTTGCGTGGACATATCAGGCGTGAAATTCCGATGTCTGGATTATTCTCAAGTTCGTTGGTGACATCATTCACCAGGGGAGTGCCATTGGTATGTGATAGCTCACGGTTAATTTGAACATGCGCCCATGCCCAGATTTCGGATGGCTCAGGAAAGCTTATGTCAATGGTGGGTTGTGTAAGGGTAATGGATGACAGACCCTGTTCACCTTGAGTGTTTAATGTGAACTCATCATCCTTGAGCACAACCAGGGTTAACCAGGGACGTAAACGTTTTGCTGCTGTTTGATTACTGTCGTTTGGATTGGCAGGTGTATAACGCCAGGGAAAATTTTCTTCATAAAACTCAATGTAGGCCAGATTATTGGCTTCATAGTTATTAATGCCTGCTTTGGGTTCGGTACGTATAATGGCTCGGTTGTTGATACCCCGGATATCGCCAGGACCGTAAATCGCCACAGCCTTACGAATAATGTTTTCACTGATCGACTTGTTTAATATCGTGGTATCTTCAAGAAATAACTCAATTTCCAGGTGAGCTCGCTCATCCACTGAGCCATCCTGCCCAAGAGCTGCATAACTGTCTTTTTCATTAATTTTTACAGCCAAGCCCTGTCGAAACCAGGGGATGAATGTATATTGTGCCAAATTGCTCATAATTGATTATTAACTCATTTCATTAAATGGCAAGTTGATATTCTGCAGTAACCTGTAGTTTTCCTTCCAGATCCGGTTTTTCCTTAATGATACGTTTCAGTTGATCGTGGGCTTCTGCCTCGGTACCTGCAGTAAATGTTGTGTCAGAAAATATTTTAAGGTTATCCATACCTGCAATTGAAAACAAATCACTCGTTAGTTGTACCTTTCTCCGGGTTGTTTTAATCCGTAATTCACGCGCCAAATCTGATCGGCCAACGGCACCACCGAGAGCTGCTAACCTGAATCGTTCACCATCTTCGGTAATGCGGTTCAGGCGTAATGGTGTGAAAAGTTCATAAGGTACGTCTGACTTGCGGTCAAAATCAGATGTTCGAACCTCATATTCCACCTTACGGCCAATGGCATGGTTGACATAAATCCGGTCAGTTTCACGAACCCTGACGCCGGATCGTTCTTTAACGTAACTGGATGATTTGAGCTTGTCCTCATCCTTCATTTCGGTGAAAGCAGATGGAGCAAAACTATCACGAACATCATCAATCTCGACTTCGTCACCTTCAATTTTCATACGACTGATGCGTGCACGTTCAATATCGGACGGAACATTATTGCCAAACTTGTTGATTTCCATATCAAGGGGCAGAATGGTTTGACTGACAGTCAAACTGCCGTAACTTTGCAAGACAATACCGTCAGCTTCCGAATCCAGTTCTCTGAGAGTGACCAGCATAAAACTGCGATGAGGTAATTCAGCAGTCCAGTTGCGGTTTTGTTCAAGCGCACTTAGAATTTCAGGTAAAACAGGTACTTTTGTAGGTAATATATCTTTGCGATCGCCCCAGGTTTTGGAGAACCTGACCTTGACTTTAAAGAAAAGAATTTTAAACGATCCCGTGCCTGCAGCATTCCATGGTGTCGGTCCGGCAAGAGTGAATTGAAGCGAGATAGACAGCAGCGTTGTACTACCGAGTTTGATAGCAACACCAGCGCGAATTTCTGCGATAAAGCGGAAGGGTGAAAATATGAAAAGCACATCAAACCCGAAGAATGCGATGGCCTTGAATTTTGATACCTTGAAATAAAAATCAATGAGTGCACCAAACTGCACTGTATTGGAAGTCAGTGCAAAGTAGGTGGTCAGGCTTAAACGCGGATTCCCTGTTAGAATGTTTAGCGTGAGTCGTTTCAGATTACCCAGGTTAAATCTTGCGGGCGGTTCGAATGCCGGGTGAAAACCACCCACCGTCATCAGGAACGCTTTTTCATCTCCCCAGTTAAGGCGCAGTGCCATATCACCTTCAAGGGTAAACGTCAATATGCGAGAACCAAACAGACTGGCATCAAAACTTAAATATTGTTCGTCAAAATTGATGATGCCGGCAAAGCTGACCTTGATGATGATCAGTGCTTCTTCTTCAGTTGGCAGTGCGACCTGGAGGATGCCTAATATCGCAAGCCGAGTGGGGCTCTTGAATTCGATGATGATTCCAAATTCAATTGATACGAGTGCAGGTACTCCCCAGGTGATTTTTGCCATCAGTCCAATCATGAACTGGTCACGCTTTGGCGGGAAAATGAGACGTATATCTGAAATAATTCTGGTGATATTGGCAACGATATTTTCCGGGAAAAGTATACTGTCGAGCGAACCGGAACGGACACCTTCAATGAGTGCTTGTTCATTAAGGGTGCGGTTTATGCCGATGAGTCCGCCAAGTCCGGACAAAAAGAACCCCATGCCGAGCGCAATGCCCGGAGTAAATTGCACATTAATGATTAAAAGCAGGGAAAAGCCTTTTGAACCATCAGGCAAACGGGTAGTGATTAGGCCTACGGCAGTTACCATAAACATGTTGCTGATTGATAATTCCAGTGCGCCACCATAGCGCTCATTATCGGGGTCGAAGAAAAGGTAACCGCCACCTCGTACTGCGGGTGTGTCCAGTGAGAGGCCAATACCAGTGGGTGGTTTGAAGGAAAAAGCGAGATCAGCAGGTCCCAGGTTTCCACCTTTGTCGGGGAACGATAGGGTGCTGGTAAGCCCCATGTTTTCAACAATTGCGGTAAACGGCCCTAATTCGGCCTTAATGGTCGCGCCGGCATCAAGACCAAGATTGCCGTCTTTGAATTTGAGGCCAATGATTGTCTCTTGTATGGTGATCGGCCCAATGCTGATATGGGTCGCCAGTTTGATTTCCAGGCCGCCACTTCCTTCAAAAAAGAAGCCTTCTTTAGATGACCACCCGATAGAGAATTCAAAATCCATCTGCATCCCATCAGCTGGAAGAATATTCTGGAGGAAACCGTCCCCCTCTGAAGCATTGAGAACTAGGCAGGAATCCACCGGCAGCGTAACGCTAAAATCAGGGTTTTCACTATAACTAAAATTTGCGATAAGTCCTATTGCGCCAAGCTCTAACCGCGGTCCATCATGGCTTCCAATAAGTATCATCCTGCTATCAGCAGACGAGCTCTTCATCATCGCTACCGAAAACTCGACAGAAGGTGGTGCAGCGGAACCCCCTATGCCGGAGACCTCAACATCCTCAGGTCTTATTACAAGAGCGTACGGGACAGAAGCATCAGTTGAGGCTTTAAAAATAAGTTCCCACGAGTCAGGCAAATTAATATTAAAGGATGCTTGGCCGCCTATAAAAGGCATTATGGCAAGCCCGGGTAGCTTAGCGCCATCAGCGGCGACCTCCTGAAGGGCAAAACCAATCTCTGTAGAAGCATCATATGGATCGGTAATAAATATAGGTAAGCGTAGTTGTTGTGGATTTGCAGCTGTAGCATCAGCCGTGTCGGTCGTGATCGTCTCAGCATTCTTCATGTATAAATCTACTCCTAAATGCCAAAACAAATCTTTTAAATATTCAAGCAAAAGGGTTGAATCAAAATTATTTGTGCCCCATTTATATAGATCTGTTGCTATGCTAGTGGGATCGGTAAATAATTTTGGAAGGTACTGGTAGTCGAATTTTACAAATTTTTTGTTGCCTTTTGTCTCTATCCTTGCCACACCAAATAGTAAGAAGAATGAGAATATTTTAGGATGGTGAGATGCAAGGTATTCAGACATCAAATAATCAAAAATTATCCTACCAATGTCACCGGCGATCTCAGCAAAGTCAGCTTTCACTTGAAGACTATCAAAAACATCAAAAGAATCCATTAGGTTTGATAGGGATTCAATAATTTCGGGTAGCTCGCCAGTCATGCTTTCATCAATTTCACCTGCCTCGACAATAGGGCGCAAAATGCTGAAAGCGCTGGAGATGGAGATCGCCAATCCGTTTATTGGAGTCGGGTCTACGAGTATAATATTAAGGTCGAGCCCTATCTCTTGTACAAATCCGAAGATTCCTTCTGGTTGGGGCAATTCCGCAGCTTCGGCCAATGGCTCCAAAAGAAACGAAAGCTCAGCTATAATAATCTCAAGTGTTCCATTGTCGCTCATGTTAAACCTTTAAAAAAACAGACTCATAATCACTCTGGTCGCTATATGAAAAATAATATTATAAAATAATTACATAGCGTTAAATATTGCTAATCTCCAAAATCTACTGTTCCAAAATCTGAATAGTATGTAGTCGTACTTTCACCCTTAGGAGTAAATTTTACTTTGAACTTACCATGTATTGACTGTTTTGTGACTTTTGCTGTAAAAACCCCTTTTTTGGGCGCGCTAAGTTCCATTTGGGTTTGATAATCACATGTGACCTCTATATCAATTTTGTCGCCATTATCATTTTCACCTGTTAAGTTATACTTGATCGGTTTTTTTGTTCTTGTTGAAAAAGAACCCAGTGCAGCAGTTAAAGAAGCTTCTGTAGCTGTAAGCATATCAATCTTAACTACCCCAGACCCGTTTGACTCAGCAAAGGTCACTTTGCAGGTCATAGTACCTATTTCTAAACCTGCAAATTTATCACCAAGCCACTCCCACAACGAATCCCATGGCCCTTGACTATCAGCATGTGTAAAGCGAACCGGGGCGGCAGTTTGCGATTTCCTAAAGCATATGCTTCCTATCTCAGACAAATCTCCATCCGCCATAGGCATACCCGGTGTAAATAGAGCTATCATTGACATCCCAGGCAATGGATTGTCAGTGCTGTTGCGAAAATTGTTGGCCTGCATCCAGACATACGGGTGAGGAAATCCACTGGAGCCCCAGTTCTCATCTTGATAACCCTTGTCATTATCAAATGTATATGTCTTGTCAACACCACCTTCGACCCATTTTATGGTGCCAGAAACCAACGAGTTCATGTTGTGGCTCATATAATAGGCGCTCACATCAGGCCCTTTCTTGACATATCTCATCAGTGGCCTCGCCTTATCTTCGTGAACTTCATATCCACGAATAATGGCATATGGAATGTAGTTCTCATCAAGTATGTAAAGCGGATTGAAGTCTGTCACTACAGAATTGTGTATTTTTGTGAACGTTAGTTTCCATTCTACAAGGGGTAGTGTATTCTTGCCTCGACAGCTAACGTCTGTTGCTGCAAAATCTGTTTTGATTTTCGTGTTCAAGCCATACTCTTTTTCTGCTTCAAAACCACTGGTAGGCAACTTTAACATAATATTAGTCGGCACTGGTCCCGGTTTTCCGACTTTAGCCTTCACCATAGTAGGGTCCATATTGATACTACCCGCATTTCCATACAAGACAAAAGCAATGTCATTTGGTCCCGGGGCCGGAGGGGCACCGGAAAATAGATGTAAATCTTTATTAATACCGTATAAAAAGAAAAATGGTGTCGCTTTTTTATTTATTTTGTCAACATGAACACACTTGAAGTACCACCCGTCAAGGAATTTGCGTTCGCCACGAAGATGGTAATGGTTATTGGGGTTGCTCACATTGACGTTAATGGTCTCCTCGTGCAAAACGGTAGCGTCATTCTTCACCGTCACTTTCATCTTGCTGCCTTTGAAGTATTTGGCTTTTTTTACGTTACCGCTCATTTTGCCTCTTACCTGTATCGCCTTATATTTCATCTTAAAACTACCTAGACTGTTAATTTTATAATGCACAAGAGGATTCCCTATGAAAGCAACAACTGTTGGGACACTTAAATTTACAATGCCCGGTTGCGCCTGGCCCTGTGGCAATGAGGGGGGGTGGGGTGGCACTCTTAAGCCAGCTATAGAGATGATCGGATTGTGATCTTCTGTTACAGTAACTGTTAAAGGAAGAGGGGAGCCGGGATCTGCTTTGATTACTAAATAGAAGAATCTTTCAGGCAAGTATAAAGCCTTGCGTTTATTGCTTCCTGTAAACTTGGAGCGTACGTATATTTCCATAAGGGGTTAGAATCCCTCCTTAGAGAACATAGTTTATATATAAATTGACGATTATTAATACCGTCTCACTTTACACCTTAAGATATGATGGAAATTCTAAATGGTTACCACTACAACACTAAAGCATTCCTTGGCTCACGAGACCCTTTCACACGGACGTTCTGCAACTATGACAAAGCCCCTCATAAATTTCGTGTGGACATTTTATTGTCGAAAATAAATTTAGTAGGAATGGCCTGATTTTCGTCTGATAACCATCAAACTTTCCGGATTGTTCAGCGGTCTCACAGAATTTTATCCAGCTCAGCTTGCCTCGCGAGCCGCCGCCGCAACCAAAGCCTTACTATCGTTAGCTCTCGGGATCTTATCCCGAGAAGACTCTCATGAGAATGTTCCCGATCATATTGTCCTACAGTGATGACAGTATGCTTGGTGCCATTTTTTTCGGAAATATACGATTCGTATGTTTCGCCTGAAGCATTCACGTCTTTTTTTGAGCCTGGAAATAAAAGTAATCGCACGACTGCAGTAGCAGCCATAATCACAAAGAACACCAGGAACAGAGTAAAAAATACGATTGATAACCAGATCAGGCCGGCGAATGCCAAGACAATAAGAAGTCGCACATACCAAGTTTTTGGCATTCCCTCGACATTCAGGCTTAACGCTTTGTCCTTTACAGGTAGCTTCACCAGTATCCCTTGCAAATATTGTTGACGGAAAAGAAATTTTCTGATTATAACGGAATTATCCAAATTTAACATTTAGTACAAAACATTTTTATCACAACTTTGAAACAAAAGCAAGCTTTCAATTGATGGCGTCGCAAAAAATCCGATCTACTGCGTCGTAGCGGGATCTCAGGTGCTCAATATACCATATGTATACCTCCGCTCCCTCAATACCACCACTCCTTAGTATATCGAAATTATTGCTTAGCTATCCCAAGACTTTTTACGAGATCTTAATTGACTGATGATAAACATAAACATTGATACATCCATAAGTAATTAGAAAAAATAAACGCTATGGCACATCAGGTTTCAGCAACTATCAGCACAACAGACGATTTGCGTAAATTGTTTTATGAGAATATTCCAATTATCGACGTCAGAACTCCTGGGGAGTTTAAATCAACTGCTGTTCCAAATTCAGTCAATCTGCCACTCCTGACAGAGGATGAATGCCATGCAATTGGAATTCATTTTGAAGGAGATACTTCAATAGGTGTGATTGAGTTCGCTGAAGATAGCATCAATATTGTACCAACACCAAAGGTAATAGTTACTTATAAAAAATTTCGAGAAAAACACCCGAATGCCGTATTGTCTTGTTCTAAAGATGGAAGGCGTTCTGCGGTGATCCAACAAAATTTGTATGAGCACAGACAATGGCAAATACCGATCGTTGAAGGAGGGATTTGTTCTCTAAATAAATTTCTTATTGACGAGAGTGAATACCTCGGTTGTAAGACGGATTTTTTCCTACTGAGTGGTAAAACGGGATCTGGTAAAACGCGTCTACTGAGAAAATTACCAAACACGTTAAATTTAGAGGGGCTGGCAAACCACCGCGGTTCAGCCTTTGGTCAAGTGGCCACGAAACAACCGGGTCAAATCAATTTTGAAAATGAATTGACCTATGCACAAATTCAACTGAGTAAAGATCATGCCAGACGGGTTTTGATAGAAGATGAAAACCAATACATCGGATCCATTCATCTACCAAAGCATTTATATGACAAGATGTCCCACGCGCCTATCATTCTAATGGAAGTTTCACACCAGTCACGCTTGAATACAAGTCTGCAGGAATATGTCATTGATACCCTTGAAGGATATCGTGCATACTATGGTGAAGAGCAGGCATTTTCCCTTTATCGTCAATCAATCCTTGATAGCCTCAAGAAAATCCGTAAGCGTCTTGGTGAGGATTGCTATAAAAAGTTGAGAGTTCTGGCTGGAAATGCATTAAATCAGCAAGAGAGAACAGGTTCCGTTGAAGCGCACATACCGTGGGTAGAGACCTTGTTGCATGACTACTATGACCCTATGTATGAATACCTGATCAAGAATAAAAAGGATCGAATCATTTACTCGGGTGATGCAATCAAGGTTGCTGAATACTGGGACACATATAGGCACGTCCATTGGAATATTACCTGATTTGTTCCAATAGCTTTAATCCTGCCTCTTCGGCTGTTTTTCGCTCTCGCATAGCCGCTTGGTTTATAGTGGGCCGAGCTAACTTTAGTAACAAAGTAAATCCCTTTCGGGGTCCCGGTACCTACGGCTTCCCACAACCCAAATCTCACGGTAGCGGAGTCTTTCTATGATGGTATTTTTTTGACGGTTCCTGTTTGTAAAAAAATAAATAAAAACAGCAGGTTATGCTTTGCAATCCTTACAAAATATTAGTTGTTCGTAGTTACTTTGTACTTTTCAAATGCGGCCTGTGCTTCTTCTATTAATAGATATTCTTTTCCTGTATATCTTGGTGAGAAGTGGAAAATAGTGTATTGTTTAACATTGGCTTCGCCTGCTAATCTTCCGGCTTGATAAGCAGTAAGGTGATATTTTTTATCAGCCATATCTTTGTCATTTTCAAGAAACGCTGCTTCTATAAAAAGATGATCAGATTTTTTTGCCAATGCTATTATTTTTTCTTTGTTATATTTACTGTAAACCACATCTGTAATATATGTAATCTTTTGCCCTGGAGTAATGAGAGCGATTTGTTGTGAAAGATCCTCAAGAATAAATTTTTTTTCTTTATTATCTTTTCCGTATTTTACCCTGAATTCTGAATCAGGAGCCTGGCAGTTGAATAAAGCTTTCTTGAACTCTTTTATCCAGGGGCCTATTTCAAGTCCAAGAGCAATAACTTTGTCTTTAATTATATTAACATGAAATCGTTCTTCGATTGAAAATCCCAGGCATGGTATGCTGTGGTCAAGGATTACGGCGGAAACAGACAGAGCCGGTTCTTTTACAAGGATGGTGTTAAAGAGTTCTTTTATATCTTCTTGAACAGGAATAAATCTGTTTTGGCACAGATACTGTCTAAAAATCAGGTGATCAGGATATACCTCGGTAACATTTAAAGATAACCTGTTGTTGAAATTTTCTGCAAGATTCCATGAATAGCCGGCCAGTTTTCCTTCAATATTTTTTATAAAACCTTCAGGACCATATATATATAAGTTTTTTTCACGGCCAAGGAAAAGTCGCAGCATCCTGTCAAAACCGACAAAATGATCCATATGTGTATGTGTGACAAAAACATGGCTTATCTTAAGAATATCTCTTGCTGAAAGAGAATTAATATCGCCTAAATCGAAAATCAGGGCTCGTTTTTCAAATAAAAAGGGGATAAATATTCCCGGGTCATCGAAATGTCCGTTGATTAGCCTTGGATGAAAGGATGGGGGCATTGTTATGGCAGAAATCTTATAACTTGCTGGTTTATGCAATGATATATATCTTCATCAGAGCCGAATATATCAATAGTATCTTTGTGATTTATTAGTATTTCTATAACAAAAGATGTAACATAAATACTTACTATATGTGGATTAGGAACAATATTTCTCACTGGTGCAATTTGGTAATCAATATCAAACTCATCAGAATGACTTAATTTTTCGAGGCATTTATTAATCTGTTCTTCTAATCCGTTTTTATTGGTTGTTTCAATGATATTGTTCTCAATAAGCTTCATGGCAATAGCATTTGAAAGTTGTTCTATAGAACCTTTTATTTTTTGTATCGCCTGTTTTCGGGCATGTTCTTTTGAAGATTCTATTTTAGATAAAATGCTTGATTCACGATTACTGGGCCTGAATGTTTTAGACATGGATTATCACCTGTAGTTGCTGTAACGGTTCATGGTTTAACCTTGAACCCCGAAAACTGTAAAACCGGGTAATTATAATAATTGTATGTAAAATGGATTGCAAGGGAAATATTGCAAAGCCGGTTGTCAGGTTCAAGGTTGGTTGCTGGAACTGTGAACCTGAGCAGTTACGTTTCTTCAATAATAATTTGTACTTTTTTCGTTCCATTCCAGTGGTTCCAGCGCAACCTGAATGCAATTTTATCAAATTTGTCATTTAATGGTTTGCTTTTGTCAATATTGAAATGAATTGTATTAAAGCTCTTTCCTTTGCTGGATGAATTTTGCTTTAAAAGCATACTTCTATGATTTTTACCAACAATTTTTGAAGATAACACTCTAATATTTTTAGCCGTAAAAAGCGGTTCATCGTTTCCTGAACCAAAAGGCTTTAAGACTTCAAGATCGTCAATCAGTGTGTCTGAAATATAATCGAAATTAAGTTCATAATCAATTCTAATTACCGGCGCAAGATTTATTGTTTGTTTATTTGCAATTCTTTCAAAATTTTCCTGAAATAGCTTTATATTTTCATTTTTTATTTTTAAGCCCGCAGCATTTGAATGCCCGCCAAAATTTTCAAGATCACTTGAACAATTCATAAGTCCGTCATACAGGTCAAATCCGGATATACTTCTCGCTGAACCTTTACCAATACCATTTTTTGTTGAAATAAGCACAACAGGCCGAAAAAATTTTTTTACAAGCCTTGACGCAGTTATCCCAAGAATTCCTTCGTGCCAGCCTTGATTAGATAATACAAGTGTTTTCTTCTCTAATAGATGTGGATTTTTATTTAAATGTAACAGAATATTATCAGTCAGTTTTTTTTCAATAATCTGTCTTTGGATATTCAATTTGTTGAGTGTTTGAGCAATTTGTCTCGCTACATCAAGCCGTTTTGTAGTTAAAAGTTCAACTGCAATTTTTGCATGGTCTATTCTGCCCGGTGCATTTAATCTTGGCGCCAGCTTGAAAGCAATATCATTCGTATCTGTTGATGAGCTTTTTAATTTGCATTCTTCGATCAATGCTTTCATTCCATCCCGTTCACCTGTGTAGATTTTTTCAAGTCCCGCATTAACTAATATCCGGTTTTCATCAACAAGAGGAACCATATCAGCAATGGTTCCGAGGGCGACGAGATCGCAAAGATTTTTTAAATTGGGTTCTGGCAAAGTATCCCAGAAGCTGTTGTCACGCAGGTGTTTTCTGAGGCAGATCAGCAGATAAAAGGCCACGCCGACTCCTGCGAGGTTGTCAAGCCCTGATGTGCAATCAGAGCGTTTTGGGTTTACAACAGCAACTGCATGAGGCGGTCTGTCCGATATTCTATGATGATCGGTTATGATTACGTCTATTCCAAGATGTCGTGCAGTCTTCACAGCATCATAACTGCCGGATCCGCAGTCCACAGTTATTATAAGGTTTATTCCTTTTGGCATCGCATATTTTGTAATATGGTTTTTTTGCAGACTGTATCCTTCTTTTATCCTGTGCGGGATATAGTAAGCTGCATTTGCTCCTATATAACGGAAAAACTCTAAAAGAACAGCCGTCGCAGTGATTCCATCAACATCATAATCTCCAAAAACCAAAATTTTTTCCTTATTAATTATTGCGGAAAAAATGCGGCTGACAGCAGTATTCATTC
>DAOWEW010000012.1 GCA_030638305.1 Desulfobacteraceae bacterium | reverse complement strand
GGATGTGCACAACATGCATGTATTTCCTTTGCGCCTTTGTCGATAATGGCATGGGTAGCTTCAATTAATGTTCCTGCAGTATCAACCATATCATCAAGGATGATTGCGACCTTTCCTTTAACATCGCCTATTACAGCCATAGCTTTGGCTTTATTCGGTGCAGATCTGCGTTTATCAATAATGGCCAGATCCGCATGCAAACGCTTTGCAAAAGCCCTTGCTCTTTCAACTCCTCCGGCATCCGGAGAAATTATTACAAGATTGTCTTGAAATTTGGTTTTTATATAATCCAGAATAACTGAAGCAGAATAAAGATTGTCCACAGGAATATTGAAAAAGCCCTGGAGTTGACCTGCATGTAAATCCATTGTGATTACCCTGCTCGAACCCGCAACCGTTAGCATATCTGCTACAAGTTTAGCGCTGATAGGAACACGCGGAGCAACTTTTTTATCTTGTCTTGCATAGCCATAATAGGGTATTACAGCGGTTATCCTGCTTGCTGAGGAACGTTTGAAAGCATCTATCATGAGAAGCAACTCAACAAGGTTATCGTTAACAGGCGGACAGGTTGACTGGATAATAAAGACGTCTTTTGATCTTACGTTTTCATCAATTTCAATCTGTATTTCACCATCACTAAATGTTTTCACCTTGGCCTTTCCGAGAGAGACATTAAGGTAATTACATATTTTTTGTGTGAGCGCTGGATTTGAGTTGCCTGAAAAAACTATAAAATCGTCCATTTTTTTAAAAATTCCATTCAGAAGTTAAAAAAAATTAAATGAGTGGCTGGGGCGGGAGGATTCGAACCTCCGAATGCAGGAACCAAAGTCCTGTGTCTTACCACTTGACGACGCCCCAATACACAAATAATCTGTTTTTTTTGTTATAAAATCAATAAAATACCTTCAGTTATCAATCAAATCAACATGTCAGCACGAAATAGTTTCCACTTATTATTTTTTTTTGAAATAATATGTTGTGCTTTTTGGGCTTTGCCGGAATCTGAAAAAAGGCCAAACACAGTAGGACCGCTTCCTGACATTAAGGCACCTTTTGCATCATAATACATTAGAACTTCTTTTGCTTTAGTTATATCAGGATACCTTGAAGCGGTAACAGTTTCAAGATCGTTGCATAAATGTTGATCAACTTTAAAAGTCTGTTTGTGTAAAAGGACTTTTTTAAGTTTTTTTTTATATTTTGTCAATCCCAAATTGAAATTTTTGTAAGTATCTGAAGTTGATACGCTAAAGCCCGGATAAATCAGTAAAATTTTAAACGGTTCGAGTTTTTGGTATGGTTCAAGTTTTTCACCGATACCGGAAGCGAGAGCTGGTTTCTGAAAAATAAAAAATGGGACGTCAGCCCCTATTGAAAGCCCCATGGAAATAAGTTCATCCATAGAAAAGGGATTGCCATAATAGTGATTAAGTCCTGAAAGTATGGATGCTGCATTACTGCTGCCTCCGCCCAGACCGGCTGCAACTGGTATTTTTTTATCTATAATGATCTTGATATTTGCATTTTTATTCAGTTTTTTAAAAAAAATATTTGCGGCAATAACTGCAAGGTTTGAATCATCTTCCGGGACTTTATGACTGTTGCAGACCACAGAGGTTTTATCTACTCCAAACTCAATTGAAACAGTATCATAAAGACTGATACAACACATAAGAGTAAAAAGATTATGGTATCCGTCCGCTCTTTTTCCTGTGACCTGCAAAAAAAGATTTATTTTTGCAGGTGAGAGAAGCTTTATTTGTTTGGCAGTTATTTTCACGTTCCTTATTTTGTCAGTTTTACAACCACATACCCGGCATTAATTCTCTTAATGAACAATTGGATAGAGTCGCCTTTTTTCATTTGTTTGATTGCGTTTTCATAATCCGTTATTGTTTCTATTGGTTTGCGGTTTATTTCTTTTATAATATCGCCCACCATGACACCTGCTTCTTTACCCTGACTTTCTGCATCAACATCGACCACAATAACTCCGCTTGTTTCAGCAATATTAAAGCGCCGGGCTATTTCAGATGTTAATTCCAAAATATGGATACCGAGTGCATGCTCATTGCTTCTTGATGGAGTATGGCCGGCGACTCGCTCATCTTTTCTTTTTGCGATTTTAACTTCGAATGTTTTTTCTGCATCGTTGCGCAATATTTTTACTTTAACTATCTCCCCGACACTGACGGTAGCAATGAGCATGCTGAGTTCACGAGTATTTTCAACCTTTTTTCCGTTTACAGACAGCACAATATCTTTTGGTTTTATTCCGGCCTCATCCGCTGGATCGCCTGGAAATATTTCAGTTACAAGAACACCTTTTCCTTCTTTAATTCCATAGTATTCTGCAAGTCCTTCGCTGATGTCCTGGATTCCTATACCAAGCCATCCCCTTGTAACCTCGCCACTGCTTTTAAGCTGATCTATAATTTTTTTTGCATGGTTTATTGGAATTGCAAATCCTATTCCCTGGCCGCTGGCAATTATAGCGGTGTTTATTCCTATTACCTCTCCTTTCATATTGATAAGAGGTCCCCCGCTGTTGCCAGGATTTATTGACGCGTCTGTCTGTATAAAATCATCATAAGGTCCGGAACCGATAATACGTCCTTTAGCGCTTACAATGCCTGCAGTAACTGTATGCTCCAATCCGAATGGACTGCCTATAGCTACAACCCACTGACCAACTTTCAACGCATCAGAGTCACCCAGTTTTAAAACAGAAAGGTTATTCTTCGATTTTATTTTTATAAGAGCAATGTCTGTGTTGGAATCACGGCCAACGATTTCAGCATCAAACTCTTTCCCATTTTTAAGCTTTACCTTGATTTTGTCTGCATCCTCAATAACATGGTTATTGGTAACAATATAACCTTCTTTATCAATAATAAAGCCGGAACCTAAACTCCGTTGCTTGAAATCCCGCTGGAACTCATTGCCTGGAAATTTGTCAAAAAAGTCATGAAAAGGATTTTCTTTGCCAAAAGGGCTGTTGAAGAAATGACGATAAACACGGCCACCGCCCTTTATGGTCCTGACCGTTCTTATATTAACAACAGTAGGACTTGCTGTTTTTGCAAGATCGGTAAAGCTTTCCGGTATTGTATAGGTTTTTGCATCAGAAACTGAAACCATACAGAAAGTTGAAACCATCAGAAAGGCTGAGATAATAACTACGATAGAAAAAAAGACTTTTCTACCCAACGCCTTTTTTATATTTTTACAATCTTTCATAAAATAATTCCTTTTTATATTTCTTGAAATTTACTTTTATAGCGGTTTACGGTTGCCGGTTCACGGTTAACGGTTTCTCAAAACATAAAACTGAACTGTAAACCGTTAACCGTGAACCGACAACCGGCAACCGCTATTTCTGTTCTTTGACATAAATCATCCTGAGATCATAAAGAATATTTTTCAGCAAATTTTCTTCTTCTTTTGATAGATTCCCTTTTGTTTTTTCTTCAAGCATGCATAGAATATCTATTGTTTGTTTTCCCAGAGGCAGATTTTTAACCTTTTTGCCTGTGGCAGGGTCATCTATAACACCAAGATGCAACAAAGCAGATGCGTTTAAAGAAAATATAAAGGTTGGAAAATTAATTTCCGGCAAATGAACTTTGGGCTCTGTTTTTTGTTTTTCTGCTGAAACGGTTTCTTTTTTTGGAAGTTCTTTAGATTCTTCTTCCGCCTTTTTTTTAGATTCTTCTTTAGATTCTTCTTTTGGAACTTCTTCAGTTTCTGTAGCAAAAATTCTACGGTCTTTTATAGTAAAACTTGATTTTTTTTCTGACATTGTTAATCTCCTTACCAACAATCCACCAAATATTAAAGTTCAAAGGATGTAACACACTTAACAAGCGGCAGAGAACGTAATTTTTCAAGGACATCATCGGGGATTGGCATATCTGTTCTGAGAAAAATAATATTTTTTTCCCCCTCTTTTTCCTGACCAACTTGCATCAAATCAATGTTAATATCGTTTTCACCGAGAATCATACCGATGCTTCCTATAGCGCCCGGCTTATCAATATTGTTTATAAGTACCAGGTGACCGTGCGGGACCATCTCAACCCTGAAGTTATTTAGCCTGACAACTCTTGGGTCTTTTTTCCCGAATAATGTTCCAGCCACTGTACTTGTTGTTTCGTTGCTGATTGCGCGCACAGTAATCAGATTTAAATAATCTTCGGATTCAGCGTTTGTTGTTTCTGTAACCCTGACACCTCTCTCCTTTGCAAGAATAATTGCATTAACGAAATTTACATCATCCTTTACTACAGGAGTGAGCAACCCTTTCATTAAAGCTATTGAAACAGGTGAAAGATCAAGTCCTTTAAAATCTCCTGTATAATCAATAACTACTTCTTTTAAAGGCCAGCTTGAAAGCTGAGCCAGAAAACAGCCGATTTTCTCTGCAAGGGTTAAAAAAGGTCCAAGTTTTCTCATAATTTCGCCGGTAACAGCGGAAGCATTAACAGCATTAATTATAGTTCCGTTTTTAAGATAGTCAATTATCTGTCCGGCAATTGCTACTGCAACATTGGTCTGGGCTTCCTGTGTAGATGCCCCAAGGTGAGGAGTACATACCAGGTGATCCATTTCGATCAGGGGTGATTTGCCCGGAGGCTCAACTTCAAAAACATCTAGGGCTGCTCCAGCTACTTTGCCCGATTTCATGGCTTCATAAAGATCATTTTCTTTAACAATGCCGCCGCGAGCACAGTTTATAATCATCACTCCGTCTTTCATTTTATCGAAAGCCTCTTTATTGATCATGCCTACAGTTTCTTTAAGGCTTGGAACGTGAACAGTTATGTAATCAGCCATTTTGTATAACTCTTCAAGAGAAACGCATTTAAAACCCGCTTTTTCGATACGTTCCGGCGTAACACAAGGATCATATACAATAACCTGCATTTTAAGCCCGCGTGCGCGATCCGCAACAATCAAGCCGATTTTACCAAATCCAATAACACCAAGAACCTTGTTAAAAAGCTCTTTTCCCTGCAGATTCTTTTTTTCCCAGCGTCCATCCTTCAATGATGAAGTTCCCAGTGGTATGTTGCGTGTTAAAGAAAGCATCAAAGCAATTGAATGCTCAGCAGCGGTAACAACATTGCCGCCTGGAGTATTCATTACAACTATGCCTTTTTTTGATGCTGAGGGTATATCCACATTGTCGAGACCGATTCCCGCACGGCCGATGACTTTTAAACGGGTTGCATTTTTCAGAAGATCATCCGTTACTTGTGTAGCGCTCCTTATTACAAGGGCGTCATAGTTCCCAATGATTTTTTTAAGTTCATCCGGAGACAATCCGACATTAACATCTACTTCAAAACCTTCTTCTTTTTGAAACATTTTAATTCCGGCTTCATCCAGATTATCGCTGATCAAAACTTTCATTATTTTCCCCCTAAAACAAAAATTAAACAACTCTTTGAACTGTTGAATTTGTGGATACCGAGCTCGCCTGGTTAGCCGCCTCGAACTGCGTGACACTTTTGCTCTCTGTATCAAATCATACTACAGAATTCCCTATTGCTCGGTCACGCAAAACGGATTACAATCTATCACTGGTTCGACATCTGGCGACTTTGCCAACACCGATAGCAATTTTTCCCGACTACCCCGCTTGGCTCTTTTTCCCAAATAGTCCAAGGCATTCAACAAGGCTATCTTCTCGGCAATGGCAATCGTGACAAACTGATTCATTGAGACACCTTAAGCATCAATCAAATCGGTCACATCTTCTTGCGTTAATCTCAAAACATTGCTTTGGCGACAAAGTACATCCTCATATTCTAGCGCTAAGGAACGTGGACGAAATAACTTCCGCAAGTAGGCGCACAGATTTGGGTCGAATTTGCCCAAATCTCAAATATAGGCTCAGATCACAAAAGTTGATGGAATAGCGAGCTATTTCAATATTTTTGTGATTTGAGATCGGACAAAGGCGGCCTGAAGCTGTGATGCATAGTTGCGGAAGTTATTTCGTTTACGTTCCTAACGACACAAACAGATGGATTTCAAGGCATCCTGTGCCAATTAGAAACATCAATTTTGCCGAAGCACCTCTTTTGGAACGTTGAGCAGAGATGATGACGTTGGTATCAATAACTATGCTTGGCATTTTAATAGTGACATTATAAACGATATTGAATACAATATCAAGTCTTCTCAACTTGTTGTCCCTGTCCAATCTTTGATTTTGGTTTGGACAAATCGTATCACAATCCCTCGGTATAGCTTTCGTAGTAGTTAATAGCGTGTTTAAACTCTGCTTCTGCTTCGGAATGAAATGCGTAATTCATGAAGCGAAACGCTGTTATGTGGTTTTAATTTGTTATTATTTTTCATTATTCTCCATTTTTGCATAAAACTCCGGGTATAATTTTTTAGCACATTCTGGGCAAATACTATGACTAAACTCTGCCATTGAATGTTCTTTAATATATGACTCAATTTGGTTCCAATAACCATTATCGTCACGTATACTTTTGCACGAAGCACATATTGGGATAAAGCCACTTAGTAATTTGACTTTTGACAACGCCTCGTTAAGTTCTTTGTTGCGAATATCAATTTTATCATGTGCCTCTTCTGCTCTGTGTTTCTGAATCTCAAGTTCATATGTTCGCTTTTTAACTTTGCGTTCAAGTTCAATGTTAAACTCTTTTTCTTTTCGGGCAGCAAGTACATTTTTGTATATAAAATAAAAGAGTACAGAAAATAATAAAAACATTACGAGCCTAGCTGTTTTGATAAATAAAAGCGTAGTATCAATATAACTATTGGGTTTGTATGATACTAAATATGCAACTACTTTTTTATCCTTGATATTACTGATTGGTATAAAAGATGTTACAATAGCTTTTTTATCTTGTAAAAAATATATCCCGAAACTTTT
>DAOWEW010000182.1 GCA_030638305.1 Desulfobacteraceae bacterium | reverse complement strand
ATGGACAGGGGAAAAGAATTTGCATGCGACAGACCGGATTGCAGTGCAGGATGTGAATGTGACAGGTATCTTGAAATCTGGAATCTCGTATTTATGCAATTTAACCGGGATGCTTCAGGCAAAATGATTCCTCTTCCAAAACCCAGCATTGATACTGGTATGGGTCTTGAAAGAATAGTTTCTATTATCCAGGATGTACCTACAAACTATGAAACAGATCTTATCATTCCTATAATAAATAAAACCGAAAGCCTTTCTGAAAAGCGGCTTGGAGATTCATCTGAAGATGATATAGCAATGAAAGTAATTGCCGACCACAGCAGGGCTGCTGCATTTCTTATAGGAGACGGGATAATGCCGTCCAATGAAGGAAGGGGCTATGTATTGCGCCGCATAATACGAAGAGCTATCCGATACGGACGGCATATAGGCCTTACAAAACCGTTTCTTCATAAAACCACAAATGTGGTATTTGATATTATGAAGCCTGTATATCCGGAACTGCGCAGCAATGCGTCTTTTATTACAAATGTAATAAAAAATGAGGAAGTCAGGTTTTCGGAAACCCTTGATAAAGGTCTCAAACTATTAAATGAGACCCTTTTGGAAATGAGAGATAAAGGTCAAAGAGAAATTCCAGGACAATTAATATTCAAACTATATGACACTTACGGGTTTCCCCTTGATATAGTTAAAGATGTAATCAGAGATAAAAAAGATATCAGTCTCGACATCCAAGGATTTAATAACGCAATGGAAGGGCAGCGCAATAGATCCCGATCTATTACAGTTTTTTCAGAACTCAGTGATGCTTACAAGAAACTTTCGTCAGAGGAAATAAAACCCGAATTTGTTGGTTATGACAAAGTATCCTGCAACGCAAAAGTTCTTGTTATCGTGGACGACGGCAATGAAATTCAAGAAGCCTCAAGCGGAAGAAAGATAGAAGTTGTAACGGATTTTACACCTTTTTATGCTGAATCAGGCGGTCAGGTTGGCGATACAGGTAAAATAACAGGGCCTGATTTTGTTATGGAAGTTTCCGACACCATTAAAGACCCAACCGGTCTGATAATACACAAAGGAATAATTATTTCAGGAACAATCAAAAAGGAAAACAATGTTATCTTAACTGTTGACGTAAATAAACGTGATGCAATTGCCTGCAACCATACTGTAACCCATATATTGCATTCTGCTTTGCGGCAGATTCTTGGTGACCATGTAAAGCAGGCAGGTTCGCTTGTAGCTCCTGACAGGCTCCGGTTTGATTTTACGCATTTTTCTCAGGTTGACACAAACACGCTTGACAAAATTGAAACACTCGTGAACACAAGAATACGCCGGAATGTATCTGTACAGATTGAAGAAATGGATGCTGAAAATGCCTTAAAATCAGGCGCTACAGCTCTTTTCGAGGAAAAATACGGCGAAAAAGTCAGGGTTGTTTCTCTTTCCGATTTCAGCAAAGAGCTTTGTGGTGGAATCCATACAAAATATACGGGTAATATAGGACACTTCAAGATAACAGGGGAATCCAGCGTAGCATCCGGAGTCAGGAGAATTGAGGCATTAACGGGCGAAGCTGCATTGATATATACACAGAAAACCTCAAATATTCTTCGTAATACAGCCCGTCTGATCAAAGAAAAGCCGGAAGCTTTAACACAAAAGGTTGAAAAAATCCTGGCTGACTATAAGTTCCTTGAAAAAGAAATTGAAAGATTAAAGGCACAGATAGCTTCCAGGTCAGTAAACGAAATTAAAGATGATATTAAATCAATAAATGGTATTAAAGTGCTTGCAAAAAAGGTTTCAGTTGATAATTCTGCTGCACTTCGAGACCTCGCTGATAAATTCAAGGAAAAAATAAGGTCAGGAATAGTTGTGCTTGGCTGCAATACAGGACCAAAAGTATTGCTGATAACCATAGTTACAAAGGATCTTGCTGATCGCTTCCACGCAGGCAATATCGTAAAACAGATAGCAGTAATAGTCGGCGGCGGGGGCGGAGGAAGGCCGGATATGGCCCAGGCCGGTGGGACCAAACCGGAAATGCTTGATAAAGCGCTGGATAACGTCTTTGAAATAGTAGAAAACACATGAACTACCCTCCTCAGCAAGTTGCAGGGGTATCAAAGGATAACATGTTTTGTCATTCCGTGCTTGACACAAAATCCGGAAAAAGCATTACACTGTTTGTAGCTTATCAACACACACCATTGTTGATTGGAGAATTTCAGGCAATCAAAGCAGTTTAACCAGGGTGGCTACAACAGCAATGCCAACGATACCTCCAAGTCGAATGGTAAGACGCATTTCAAGTGCTTTCAGGTCATGCTTGGTGGCTATGCGGTTTTCAATGATCTCTGTAAATGTCTCGGCATGGACTTCTGCCTGTTGCTCCGTAAAACCGACGGCTTTAAGTTTTTTGACGTAGGCGTAGGTATCAAATGCAATAGTTGACATTTTTATATCTCCTTGTTAAGAATTAATCATAATCAAACCTGAAATGAGCGATTGTAAATATTCGGCTAACCCCTTCTGTTGTTATTTCAATGAGTTACAAGGAATAATTTTGGGTATATCGAACATTATTGCGTGATTATATTTACATTTTCCCAAAGGTTTATTTTTTAACCTATTGAAATTGTTGCTATTTTAACAATATGTATTATTGGGCGTGAGAGATAGCCCGTATATGCAGTGTCAAAAAGCACCACATAACTTATTGAAATTAAAGCAAAAGGGGTTAGCCGAATATTTACGAGCGATTAGCTTTTAGCACAATAATTTCAATACCTTTGCTAAAGGTTAACATTTCACCCTATGGGTGAAAATCGAATCGTTGGTAACCATCCGAAATAATAAGAGCTAAGCGCTCATTTTAGGTCAAACAATGTCATATTAAGAATGTGGTTTGCAAAAGCAATGACCAATCCCAAAAAAACTTAGAGAAAAATACTTAAGGGTCAACCGTGATGAACCCGTCCCCGATTACCAACTACTGTTTCATGTTCGATTCTTATCCTATCAAATATTGAGATCAGCTTGTTTTGCAAGGAGCTTTTCATATTTCACCATGTTCCAAAAAACTGTAATAGCTTTTATGGTTGAAAATCATGTGATCAAGAAGTTTGATTCCCAAGGTTTCACCGGCGGATTTTAACTGTTTGGTAACTTCGATGTCTTCTTTACTTGGTCTTAAACCGCCTGATGGATGGTTGTGGGCTACAATGATGGCTGATGCACGGTCGGTAATAGGATCGGCAAAGACTTCTCTGGGATGAACCTGTGTTTTGTTGACGAGACCAACGGAAACAACACGACTTGTGATAACTTCATTAGCACCATTAACTGAAATACAGATGAAGTGTTCCTGCTTTCGGTCTGCATAATGACGAATCAACGGAAGCACATCGGGAGGAAAAGATATCTTTAAACCTTCCGGACGAATACGCCGACGGGAGAATTCCAATGCAGCGGCTATTAGCGTTGCCTTGGCCGGACCTACTCCTTCAATTTTCTGCAGTTCTTTAAGATTAGGTTTTTCATCACCGGAATCCAATATCTTCAAAATGCGTTTCGCTACGGACATAACGTCATGCCCTTCAGTTCCTTTCCCAACAAGAATAACCATCAGTTCAAGATCAGATAGCGCCTTCGCTCCTTTCTTTTGCAGTTTTTCACGAGGACGGTCTAATTTAGGGATGTCAGCTATTTTCTTCATAGGCATTCTCTTAATATTTTATTTCAACTACGTAACTGATTTTACCATAACACGGGTATCCCTGCCGGACCGAAACGGTAACCTTGGTCTCCCGCATGATCTTGGCAAAACGATTTCTCAATTCTTTTCCTAATCCTGAAATTGTTTTCATAGTATATCAAGAGTGTAGTAATTCACGTATTGTGCGAACTATAGAACACACAATATACTTTCAGTAGATGCTTTTTTAAATTTATTTCAAAGTGCTCGGGATATTAGCAAAAGTCTCCATATTCCATGAATTTGATCTGCAGGAAGTTGAGTTACCATGTGCCACAGGGGTTCGCGAAACTTATTAGCCAGAAGCGGTGAAATATTGAATAATTTTTCAACGAGATCTGAGAAAAATTTACTATTTTGACGTTGATCCCCTTGATGAAGTGAATTTCTATAGGCTGCATCAATTAGAAGCATTAAAATGTCTTCATCGGAAGGTTGAGTAGTATACGCCTTGCCATTCTCATGAAGTTCTATATTTTTGTTTATCTTATCAGCCATTTTCATTAATCCGTCAATAAAGTGATCAAGTAGCGATTTGTCCCCGGAATAGCCAATCTGCTCGCATATCATCGGAAGGGCAATGGCAAAAGTTAAGGAATTGTCTTCGTACAGCGAAACGAAATCTATGCTTGAAAGGATAGACAATAAGTTATTGATCAAATTGTCATAGATTGGCATATTGCCCACAATAGCAACTAAATTTATCCATCCTGGATTGTGCTTGATATCCTTATTGAGTTGGGAAATGCTGTTTTGGGCAGCTTGATGAAGAAAGGTAGAAGAAAAACTTTCCGCTACCTCTGGGCCGATCAAGCAATCAAGACTGCGGGCTCTATCACCTCCCAAAATACTTTTCAGAGAATCACTATAAAGTTGTGAGTCGCAGAGTAAACTAAGCATGCCGGCATTTTTACCTTTCAAAAAATCGTCAACACGAGCCCTTGCTTCATCCCTTATACCGAGAGCATCAATGAGATCATCCTTATACCCTTCTAATATGAAACCGAGAGCATGGCAAGTTAAGTGCTCTCTACTAACACGGAAAGGATTCAATACATCGCGTTGATATACGGTATCAAAATTAAAAACATTTTGAGCCACAGGTCTTCTTCTCGATTCAAGATTTTCAAGAAGCACTTCGGTATCAGCCCTCGCTTTTCCAAAAATATTTTGCAACCGTGATGAATGTGACCATAAACAAAATAGACGTGCGGCAGATGGCATATTCCTATACTTCTGCCAGTTTGAAAATTCAGCCTCGAAATATTTCAAGAAGGTAATAAAAAGTTGAATTTCATTTTTTCCTGATGGTTCTTTACAAAGTCGCTTACAGGTTCGCTTTGCAATTTGCAATAAGACATCATCATCGCCCGCGAAACGTAGAGACATATCAATCAAATGCAGAAGGGATATCGGGCAAGACCAGCGTCGTTCTGCAGAGAGTAAAATATCTCTCCGCTCAGAACTTTCCAGTTGCTTAAGAGCCTGAAGTAAATTCTCAGTTAGTTTGGTCGGAATACAAACTATTCGATCCAGTACTTCATTGATACTTTCATCTGTAAGAAGAATATCAATGGCACTTATCCAACCAGCAGAAAAATTTTCAGTGGATTCAAAATCCTTTTCATTCAGACGAAAGTGCTTCAGTAAAGACTCAGGTGATGGTGGCAAAAATTCGTTAATCTGAATACTGTCACGTTTCAACAACCGCTGAGCGAACTCATTGTAATAAAATACAGCAGATTTATCTCGGATGGAAAGAAGATATCTAATTCTGGGAACAGGATTCTGAATTTTTGCGAGTTCTCCCTGAATTTCCTGCAAAGTTTGTGAATTGCAGTCAAATATGTAACGGTTATTCTTCACTATATTTAGTCTTACGACTGGATCTTCCGAGAGAATACCCAGAAATGGATCGGTAAATGGTAATACAAACTTATTTTGCGCATCTGATATCTTAAGCTTAATTTGTTCAGTTTTGTCTTGCTGGACCCGCTGGAATGCAAATTTAATACGTGGATCATGCGCAAATACATTTTGATGCCGGTCATTCACCGCTTCTGCGACTGCACTCCAAAAAGCATCACTCAAAAAACTGACATTCCCAATTCTTACAAAATCAGCAGAGCTAAGGCCAATCTTTGCCATAAAATCAGCATCCTGGTGTAGTTCTGCAGTAATTTCTTTAGGAATGTTAAGTAGAAATTTATGGATTAGATATTTTTCAATATCATCTCCTTCGTTTTTATTATCATATACAAGCGGGGCGCAAAGTGTACGTAGTATCCGCTGATTTTCTATCACATCAAGAGTATACACTCATTTAGCTCTTTGAAAATTTTTGTTGTGAATGATGCCTGAAAAAGCTTATTTGGGATTTAGACCGTTTTTCAAAGCTGTTTCATCATATTTCGCGCACACCTGTCCATACCGGCAAACTTCCGGTGATCTGACGACCGCAATAAATACGAATCAGCCCAATAAGCCGAGTTTCATCAAGCTTTCTTCGCTGATTTTTTCATTTGTATAAAGTTGAAGAAACTTTTTGAGATTGTATGCTGTCTGACATAAAAGAGACCATATACGGTCTCCATTAAATTCTCGGTAAAGACTAAGACCGAAGCCCCGGATATTCTTTGCAACCGCAATGAATCCTTCCGTTGCAGAGCGGGCTTTTTGGCAAAAATCTTGTTTATCTTCGCAAACATCGGAGCTTTTACCAAGAAAAATATGTGGTGTATTTTCGGGTATCTTTTGATTTATTCGGCTGCGGTATCCATTGTCACCGATTGCGTATTCGGGAGTTCCATGCATTCTTTTTTCAAATAGTTCAACTGTTGCCGGCCATAGGATTTTGTCATTTGGTTTTCCTATGAAATTTTCCATTGTAACCATAAAACCCTGACGGTTGAATGAGAGTTCAAGGGTTGTTCCAAATTCACAGCTTGGATGTTTTTTTCCTTTCTTGATCGGTCGAGCATCCGGTTCATCAAGGGAAACGATTCGATTTGCAATGTGTTTTTCTCCCTTGAGCTTCTGTATGTTCTGTTCTTGGAGTAGAGTTAACAGATTCAGAAGCTGCAAGGCTTCTTCGTTTTCCTTATCCGAAGCTTTAAAAGTTTGAACGATTTGGTTGAAAATCGTTAACGCATCGCAATTTATCAACATAAATTCAGAAAAGTATTCAACAATATTTTCTTTCTTTCGATTCAGGTTGTACTCACGCCATATTTGCTTGAGTTCCTGATCATCCCACCACAAAGGGATATGATAACGTTTGGCAAATTGTTTCATTTTCCCAAATGCTTTGAAGATCAAGCCAATATCGGTCGGATAAATGATATTGTCTGGCAGGACTGTCGAATCAATCAATATGCTGTCTTTCTCAATAATACCGGCAAGACGCATTACTTTGAAAATAGCAGATTCTATAGCTTCTATGCCATTGACGCCGAAACGCTGCCGTAATTTAGTCAGGTTGCTGTGGTGCATGAACGTATGCAGATCTTTATCTGGAACATTGCAGAAATACTGGATATAACGGTTTTCCTTAATTTGTTCAATTACTGGTCGGTCACCAAGCAATCGGAGTTTCGAAACAATGAAAATAGCCACGATTGTCCGGAGAGACGTGCCGGCACGTCCTTGTTTATCGGCATAATATGAAACCAGTTTATCAATGATTTTTTGCCATGGTATAATCTTGCGTAAAATGACAAATTCATTCGTTGGATTGCTGATATTGTGCTTTACCCATTCGCCAGTAAAAGCTTCTGTGAATTTTTTTTCGATCATCTAAATACCTCTATTTTATGGCCTTGAACATCAAATAAGAAGCGCAAGGTACGTTAAATTGAAATTTTACAAATAGCATATTATCGTATGGAATAGAACTTTTAATGCTGATAAAATAGAAAATCAGCAGATACTACTTAGAATGGATTTTCCATAAACGCCGGTATTCATCCTCTAATCCTGCTCCCTTTGCAAATTGAAAAGCTGGCGTAGGGCCTTTTAGTTCATTGCGCTCAACGCCATACTGACGTATACCCTCCCAAAAACATTCCATATCAACATGGAATGTTTTTATCTTATCTTGCGCATTCTTTGATGGTGCTCCATCGGGGCATATAATTTTCTCAATTTCATTCAAGTCTTTGAGTTGCTCTTTGATTAATTCATCGTATTGCTCACGGGAACTGTATGCATAATTAAGCATAAAGTGCAGCTCCATCAGATTACGAGAAATCCATGCAATTATGTCTGCTTCGTCGTTTAGATGTAACTGAAGGCGCTCAACCATCTTTCGAATGTAGGATGGGACTACATCAAGCAGACCTCTAACATGTGGGTCATATACGTCTTTTCTTCCTTCAAGATATTTGGCGTGCTTCAGCAGTCGGGCAAGATTGTCTGAGATTCCTTCGTCGCTTAAAGGAATCTCAGAAATTTTAACTATTAAATCATTATATTCCATTTTTATTTCCTACTGCTGTCATGAACCTCAAGTAGCATAACGTAGAGCTGAGTGGCTGGGCAACGATAACCGAAAAACTATGCTAAAGATAAAAGCTATCGGTCAAATACTGTCTTTCGAAAAGCGGTACGGCTTTGCCCAGTCCATTTCAAGCGCCTGGTTGGAAGCTTATCTCTGTATCAGCTTTTTCCCAAGGAATTTTGCCTTTTCCGTCAAGAATGACGAAATCTCTTTTGACTTCTTGGTTCCTGGTTTCGTTATCGTTCCCACGGTTCGTGTCCCCTCCACTGATTTGTTGGAAGCCAATTTCTTCCCAAGACGACGAGCCTTCATTCTCGTTCTTTCTCCAATATCTTGCTGTTTATTAATCGGTTTAAACCACTACCTCTGGTAGTGGTACCATAAAAAGGTTTTACCTTTGTAGTAATTATAAAGCCCTGATGCTTTTGTAAGTTTTTGATGGAAAATGTCGGTAACATAATATTCAGCATTGGTCACATAGCATAGCTATTGAATATGCACAGCTATTAAGGCGGTGAGTGGTTGCTCTGCGAAAAGAAAATAGAGCATATTAGTCTTCTATGATATGCAGACAGGGTTCCGACCAGCAAAACTGGCGTGAACGGGCAATTTTTTGGTTTCCGTATGCAAAACCATCTGATAGCAACAGGTTGTGCTTTTCAGCGGGAAAATAGTTATTGCGCAAGGCCCACAACAGGGTACCTTTCAGGACTAACAAAAACAAGCCACCACCTCTGGTGGTGGTAATTTGACT
>DAOWEW010000243.1 GCA_030638305.1 Desulfobacteraceae bacterium | reverse complement strand
TTCGGTCCGGTTAAAACAATAATACCTGTTTTACTTGTATATACTTCCTGTTGTGCAACGGCAACCTGGTCCTCAAAATTTATTTTTACATTGCCACTTGAAACGATTTTTTCTATCGACTCTTCACTCGAAGTCAAACCTTTGTTGCTATCTTCAACTTTTTTATAAAAAATTTTAAGCCTGTCAGCAATAATAACCGTATCTTCCTGAACAGCTCTGACATTGCCAATGAATTCAGCGCATCTTGCTTCGCTATCTGCTATCAGCTTGTCTGCTGTAATATAAATCTTTTTATTTTCTTTTAAATCTTTTTTTTCGGCAAAAACAAAGCTTACCATAAAACCAGCTATAATTACAAGTGCTGCTGTCAGAATAAACAAACTTCGGCCAGGGACAGCAAAGTAAAAAGCTCCGGTTTCAAGGCGCTCAAATCCTAAGAATAGTTTTTTTACAAAGCCGTCACAATTTAATATTTTCACTGAAAACTCCCCTTACATTTCCCTCAAGTCCGGTTTTTTTTGTATTTAAATCAAAAAAAATCGAATCTGCCGTTAATTGTTCCGAATCATTGCTTATTTCCACAGGAACATTTGAAAAAAGTATGCGACGGTTATGCTCATAATTTAATTTTTCGGTTTTAAGCACATAATTATTATTTTTTACCACAATATCGCCGAAAATTTCAAGGTCATTTGAATCTGTATATAAAAATCCCTTTGCTGCTGTAAGGTAGGCTTTTTCCCCTGCTTTCATATAAAAAATTACAGCAATATCGTCTAATATCAACTGTTTTTTGTTATCAAGCAACCTCGCTGAGCTTGCATCCAGGCTCCATTCAATTACTCCATCACGCGTTGCAGTGTGATGAACCTTGCCTAACGACATTTTCGCAGCGTTTTGTATCGTAGATTGAAGTCCGGCAGTTTTATCCGGGCTCCCGCGATATGTTGCAAAAATCGCAATTATAATCCCTGATGAAATAATAATAATTGCAATTAAAAATAACTTCAATTTTAACCGTTCAGCCATTCAGCTACCAATGGAATTTTATCCCAGAGTCCTTGAGCTTTAAGGATTGCTTCGCAGACCTCCCTGACAGCTCCAGCTCCGCCATTTGCAGAAGTTACCATACATGCTTTTTTTAAAACCGCCTCGTGAGAATCAGCTACCGCTATAGAAAGTCCAATAATTCTCATAAGCGGCAGATCCGGCAAATCATCACCGATAAATGCCGTTTCTTCAGAAGAAACGCCTGTTTGTTCAGAGATAATATTCAGCATAGCTGCCTTATCTCTAACCCCATCAAACAACATTGTAATACCAAGATTTTCGCAACGGTGATAAAGAGCTTTTGAACTTCTGCCGGTTACTATGCATACATTAATACCTGCTTCCATTAAAAGCCTTATGCCAAGGCCATCTTTGACATTAAAGACTTTTGTTTCTTCAGAGTTGTCATTGTAGATTATACTTCCATCAGTAAGCACACCGTCAACGTCAAGTAAAAGGAGCTTGATTTTTTTCAGTTTATTTTCTATTTCCGAATCAGTATAGCCCATAGATAATTTTTCCAGTAAAAATTACTACTCCCTGATCCCCGACCCCTGAACCCTGATCCCTAATGCATCTCGTATAGCTTTAAGCTGGGGAAGCAGTTTCTTAAGTGATTCTATCTTTAATGAATTGGGCCCGTCACAAAGCGCCCTGTCGGGGTCTGTGTGTACTTCCAGAAAAATTCCGTCCGCTCCCGCCGCAACAGCAGCTCTGGCAAGAATTGGTGCAAATTCACGCTGTCCGCCGGAACTTGTTCCGGCACCTCCCGGGAGTTGAACGCTGTGCGTTGCATCAAATATCACCGGACATTCTGTAGTATCCTGCATTATTTTTAAGCCACGGAAATCAACGACAAGATTGTTATAACCAAACATTGACCCTCTTTCCGTAATCATAATCTGTCTGTTTCCGGTTGAAACAACCTTTTCCACAACATTCGTGATATCCCATGGTGCAAGAAACTGACCTTTTTTAATATTGACCGGTTTGCCTGTTTTCGAAACCTTTAGAATAAAATCGGTTTGCCTGCACAATAAAGCCGGTATCTGTATAATATCCAGGATATCTGCGGCCATTGATACCTCATCTATACTATGAACGTCTGAAAGTATTTTTAGATCAAGTTCTTTCTTAATATTTTCAAGAATCTTAAGGCCGTCTATCAGCCCGGGTCCCCTGTATGCATTAACAGATGTTCGATTGGCTTTGTCATATGAGGCCTTAAATATAAAGGGGATGTTTAATTGGCTGGTAAGTTCTTTAAGATATGATGCTATCTCAAAAGTAGTATCATAATTTTCTATTACACATGGACCTGAAATCAAAACAAGAGGTGATGTCTGGCCGATCAAAATATCCCCATCACCAACTTTTACAATATTTCCCATAAGTTAATACCCAAATTGAGGTAAAAATGTTACTAAAAGTCGATTTTCAAATTTCTGAGAACAATTGATAAGTTACAAATAGTGTAACGCTTTTTTTGGATTTAGTAACGAAATAGTGTAACGCCCTATAACCTCTTGAATTAATAATAAATATAACAAATAAATGTGAAAAAATGAAAAATAATAAATTTATTAAAAATTTAAAAATAAAATAATATCCCGCCTATCCCGCTGAATTCATAATGTTTTTATGCGTTACACTATTTCGTCAAAAAAAGGCTGAAAAGCGTTACAGTATTTGGATCTTATTAAACAATATGAAAAATTGCAATTCTGAGTTATCAGATTAAACTATCGTACACGTATATAAAAGTCAAGAAACGAAAAACTTTGCCTTGATTACAGCTTTTTAAGCTGTTATTATTTTTTTGCCGTAGGGGCAAAACCCCCTCGTGGTTGCCCTGTAATCCTAAAAGAAAGGTGGTTATAACATATTGAAAACTAAAGAAAAGAAAACAAGATATCGGCTTATTATATTATTATGTATTATTCTTGCTATCCCGGTTGCGTGGATTCTGATTGTCAGGCTTGAAGGCGGCAAGCCATCCATCAAGCTGGATCTTCCATCTCAGACAATAGGAATTTCTCAAGATCTTTCAATCTTGGTTACGGATATGAAAAGTGGCCTGCGAAGGGTATGGATAGGCCTTTTACAAAACGGCAAAGAAACCGTTTTACTTGAAAAAGATTTTCCGGCCAAAGGTTTTATTGTCAGGGGTAGTAAATATAAAGAGTCCTTCAAGGTTAAGATGGATCCGGATAAAAGTGGAATAAAAGACGGAAAAGCTATTCTGCGTATTGTTGCGTATGATTTTTCCTGGCGTCAGTGGTTTAAAGGAAACAGAACATATCTGGAAAAAAACATAATTATTGATACAAAACCGCCTGAAATAGATATTATAAGCAGATTTCACTATATAAACCAGGGCGGGGCATGTCTGATAATATATAAATTATCAGAACAATGCCGTAGAAGCGGAGTTTATGTTGAAGAGAATTTTTTTCCGGGTTATTCAGGACATTTTCAGGATAAAAATATTTTAATGACCTTTTTTGCTCTCAATTATAAGCAGGGACCAGGGACCAAGATCTTTATTAAAGCAATTGATCATGCAGGCAACACTTCAAAAGCCGGTTTTCATTACAATATAAAAAGAAAAATCTTTAAAAAAGATGTTATCAATATTTCAGATGAATTTCTAAACTGGAAGATGCCTGAATTTGATATTCCTGTCCCGCAACATTCCGAATTAACAATAAAAGACAAATTTCTTAAGGTCAACAGGGCTATACGAAAGAACAGCTACAATAAAGTCATTGAACTAACTGAAAACACCGACTCTGTTTTATACTGGGACAACGTATTTTTAAGACTTCCAAAAGCGGCAAACAAAGCGGGTTTTGCCGATAGTCGCGTTTATAAATATAAAAACAAAATAATTGACCGTCAGATTCATCTTGGTATAGATCTCGCATCAATTGCACAGTCGCCGATTCCGGCAGCCAACAAAGGAAAGGTTGTGTTTGTCGGATCAATAGGTATTTACGGAAAATCTGTAATTATTGATCATGGTTTTGGACTGTATAGCATGTATGCTCATTTAAGCAGTTATAATATAGAAGAAAAACAGATGGTATCAAAGGGTGAAATTATAGGCCATACCGGCATCACAGGACTGGCCGGCGGTGACCATCTTCATTACAGCATTCTTATCCATAATACTTTTGTAAATCCCATTGAATGGTGGGATAAGGCATGGATAAAAAATAATATTTCAAGCAAAATAAATAATGTTAAGGAACGTGGATGAAATAACTTCACCAAGTAAGCGCACAGATTTGGGTCAGGTTTGTTTGATCTGCCCGATTTAAAATAGGCACAAAAGTTGAAGGAATAGCGAGCTATTTCAAGATGTTTGTGATTTCAGATCGGGCAAATATGACCTGAAGCTGTGATGCATAGTTGGTGAAGTTATTTCGTCCACGTTCCTAAGGACAAATAAATATTTGAGTCTTTCGTAGAGTATTCTGCCGGGGAGAATAATCAGAAATGAAATATAAAATAAATAAAACATATCAGGAAATCAACGAAAGAATCAAGTCAGGCAAAGTCGTTGTAGTTACGGCAGAAGAAATAATTGATATTGTTAAGCAAGAAGGCGCTGTAGAAGCCGCAAGGCATGTTGATGTTGTGACCACGGGAACTTTTTCTCCAATGTGCTCTTCAGGGGCTTTTATTAATTTCGGGCAATCTGTTCCGGGTATAAGGGCCTCAAAGGTATCGCTTAACAAGGTTTCTGCGTATGCCGGACTGGCTGCCGTAGATTGCTTTATAGGTGCCACGGAATTGTGCGAGGATGACCCTTTAAACAAGGTTTACCCTGGTGAATTCAAATATGGCGGGGGTCATGTTATACAGGAACTGGTTGCAAAAAAAAAGGTGCATTTAAAAGCGGAATCCTATGGAACAGCATGCTATCCTAATCAGATAATCGAAAAAGATATAACTTTGCGCACACTTCCCAATGCCGTTCTTTGCAACCCGAGAAACGGGTATCAGAATTATAACTGTGCAGTAAATCTTACAAATAAAACTGTTTACACATATATGGGAACGCTCAAGCCTAAAGCCGGCAACGTAAACTATTGCTCTGCAGGGCAATTAAGCCCGCTTTTAAATGATCCTTATTACAAAACAATTGGTCTTGGCACCAGGATTTTTCTTGGTGGAGCAACAGGCTATGTAACCTGGAACGGCACTCAGCACAAGCCATCTGTAAAAAGGACAAAAAAAGGTGTTCCTGTTTCACCTGCCGGAACTGTTTGGGTAATGGGAGATTTGAAAAATATGAGCCCGAACTGGCTCGTCGGAGTGAGCATCCAGGGCTATGGATGTTCGTTATCAGTGGGTCTCGGCATACCGATTCCCATATTAAATGAGGAAATTGTTAAATACACTGCTGTTTCTGATGAGGAAATATTTACTCAGATTGTAGATTATGGCTACGATTATTCTAACGGAATTTCAAAAAGTTATGGCCAGGTCAATTATGCTGAACTTAAAAGCGGTTCAATAAAATTTAAAGGCGAAATAGTGCCGGCTGTACCGCTTTCCAGCATGGTTAAGGCTCGTGAAATCGCTGAAACGTTGAAAAACTGGATTTCCAAAGAAAAATTTACTCTTTGTGAACCACATTTTACACTACCAACTGCCTGATACCATACAAAAAAACTCAAAACTGTGCTTGAACGGGATTTTTGTTCAGGTACTAATATTAGGAGAATATAATGAATACTTCACCGGATAAACAAAAAGCAGCCGAAACCGCCATGCTTCAGATAGAACGTCAGTTTGGCAAGGGCGCTATTATGAAGCTGGGCAGCAAAGCAATAATTGATGTCCCTGTAATACCTTCAGGTTCCATCGCACTTGACCAGGCACTCGGTGTAGGTGGACTTCCAAGGGGCAGAGTTATTGAAATTTATGGCCCGGAATCATCCGGCAAAACGACACTCGCACTTCATGCTGTTGCGTCTGCTCAGAAACAAGGCGGCATTGCCGCTTTTATAGATGCTGAACATGCACTTGATACCACTTATGCAAAAAAACTCGGTGTAAATTGCGATGAACTTCTGGTTGCTCAACCTGATACAGGCGAGCAGGCACTTGAAATTACAGAGATGCTTATAAGAAGTGGAGCAATAGACATATTAGTCATTGATTCAGTTGCTGCACTCGTTCCCAGGGCGGAAATAGAAGGCGAAATGGGCGATTCGCACATGGGGCTTCAGGCAAGACTCATGTCTCAGGCATTAAGAAAGCTTACCGGCACAATAAGCAAAACCATGACCGCATTAATTTTCATTAACCAGATACGAATGAAAATAGGAGTTGTATTCGGAAATCCGGAAACAACCACCGGAGGCAATGCTCTCAAGTTTTACGCATCGGTAAGGATAGATATCCGACGACTGGCCGCCATTAAAGATGGGCAGGAAATTTTAGGAAACCGAACCAGAGCACGTGTCGTTAAAAACAAAATGGCACCTCCTTTTCAGGAGGCTGAATTCGATATAATGTATGGTGAAGGAATATCTCAGCAAGGAGACCTTCTTGATATGGGAGTCAAGACGGAAATAATTGATAAAAGCGGTTCATGGTATTCATATGATGGAGAAAGGATAGGTCAGGGCCGTGAAAACGTAAAGAAATTCCTGAAAGAAAATCCGGATATTTATAATGCAGCCTTGAAAAAAGTTAGAGAGAAGCTGGGTATTTTAAAAAATGAGGAGACAGGGGTCAGAGGTCAGGGGTCGGGGGGCAGTAAGGAAGTAAGCAGTAAGGAAGTAAGCAGTAAGCAATGAACCAGTGACCAATGACCAGTAACCAGCAAGGGGTAACCAGTAATCTATGAAAATGACAGGCAATGAAATTCGCAGACAATTCCTTGAATATTTTGGAAAATATGATCATAAGATTGTGAGGAGCTCATCACTTGTGCCTCAGGATGATCCAACTCTGTTGTTCACCAATGCAGGCATGGTGCAATTTAAACGAACATTTCTCGGTGAAGAAAAAAGAAGTTATGTCAGAGCGGCTTCATCTCAGAAATGCGTGAGGGCAGGGGGCAAACATAATGATCTTGAGAACGTAGGCTATACTGCGAGACATCATACTTTTTTTGAAATGCTGGGCAATTTTTCCTTTGGCGATTATTTCAAGGAAAAAGCTATTGAGCTTGCCTGGGATTTGCTTGTAAACGGATATGGACTGCCGGAAGATAAATTAATAGTTTCTGTATTTATAGATGATGATGAAGCCTATGAAATATGGAACAAAAATATTGGTGTGCCGGAAGACCGGATTATCAGGCTCGGAGAAAAAGATAACTTCTGGTCTATGGGCGACACAGGCCCATGCGGACCTTGTTCTGAAATACTCATGGACAGGGGAAAAGTATTTGCATGCGACAGACCGGATTGCAGTGCAGGATGTGAATGTGACAGGTATCTTGAAATCTGGAATCTCGTATTTATGCAGTTTAACCGGGATGCTTCAGGCAAAATGACTCCTCTCCCAAAACCCAGCATTGATACGGGTATGGGGCTTGAAAGAATAGTTTCAATTATTCAGGATGTACCTACAAACTATGAA
>DAOWEW010000149.1 GCA_030638305.1 Desulfobacteraceae bacterium | reverse complement strand
GCTGCAATGATGCGTTCAGCAGGGTTCATAAATGTTAGATGGAAAAGTTTAACAATGGGAATCGTCAATCTGCATGTGGGTTGTAAAAAAGGATAGCCAACCATGAATCGTTATATAATGACAAAGTCTGTATATCTGGATTATAATGCTTCTACTCCCGTGGATTCTGATGTCATGGATGCTATGAGGCCGTTTTTTGAAAAACATTTCGGTAATCCATCAAGTACCCACTTGTATGGAATTATAGCTAAAAAAGCAGTGGAAAATGCCCGCAGCCAGGTTGCTTCATTACTTAATTGTAAGTCTGAAGAAATTGTTTTTACCAGCGGAGGCACTGAATCAAACAATTTTGCCATTAAAGGTGTTGCACGGGCTTTGCGGCACAAGGGCAAGCATATCATTACTTCTCAAATCGAACATTCAGCAGTGCTTGATGTGTGTGGCTTTCTTGAAGAAAATGGTTTTGAAATCACTTATTTGCCTGTTGACGAGGATGGTCTTGTAAATGTCTCGGATGTTAAAAGGGCAATCAGGCCTGATACAATACTTATTTCAATCATGCATGCCAATAATGAGGTAGGAACTATTCAGCCTGTAACGGAAATTGCAGGGCTGGCTAAAGAATGCGGAATAGTAATGCACACGGATGCTGCTCAATCTGTTGGCAAAATTTCTGCAAATGTCCATGAACTCGGAGTAGACTTGCTTTCCATTGCGGGACATAAAATGTATGCACCTAAAGGAACAGGAGTACTTTATGTCAGAGAATCAGTAGCGATGGAGAGGTTTCATCATGGTGCCGGTCAGGAAATGGGATTAAGAGCAGGAACAGAGAATGTGCCGGGTATAGTTGGGCTTGGTCAGGCGTGCAAAATTGCAAAGAATTCTTTGGAAAGTAACATAAAGCATATGAAGAAAATGAGGGATATGCTTTATGAAGGATTAAAGAATAGAGTTGAAAATATAAAATTGAATGGTCATACTGAAAAGCGGGTGCCCAACACTCTCAATCTTTCATTTAAGGGTTTGATAGCCAATAGAATACTTGAGGAAATAGGGTTGGAAATTGCTGCTTCCTCAGGTGCGGCATGCCATCCGGACAGGATGGATATTTCACATGTGCTGAAGGCGATGGGGATTCCTTGGGACTGGGCAAAGGGAACGTTAAGATTCAGCACAGGAAGAATGACAACCCGTGATGAAATTGATAAAGCCATTGAGGTGATTTCTGTTGCTGTGGATAATTTAAAATCAGGAAAATGATATTCAGATATTACTATGATCAGAAAAGCAAATATAAAAGATATAAAAACAATTCATGCTCTTCTTCAGGATTACGGCAAAAAAGGTGAACTTCTTCCCCGCCCCCTGAGTGAACTTTATGACCATTTGAGGGATTTCTCTGTATGGGTGGATAATAATGAAGATGAAGAAAGAGTATTGGGCTGCTGTGCTTTGCAGTTCTGCTGGGAGGATCTTGCAGAAATACGCTCATTGGCCGTACATCCTGATTATCTGAGGAAGGGAATCGGTTCTCAACTATCTGGGGCGATTCTTGCCGAGGCAAAATTTTTTAATATAAAAAAAGTCTTTACACTTACCTACCGACCGGAATTTTTCGAGAAATACGGTTTTATAAAAATACCCCGATCAGACCTTCCTCTCAAGATATGGGGAGATTGTTTACTGTGTGTAAAATTTCCTGATTGCGATGAAATAGCAATGATGAAAGAACTATAATCTTGATTCTCTTTCAGCAGCTTTATCAAAAATGACGGTGTGCCTGTTGCAAGCCAGTATTTCCGAAATTTACCCCATTGGTAAGCCATGTTCCATAGTTGTTAAATAGAATACAAAAAAAGGTTAGCGAATAACGCTAACCTTTTGATTTTAATGGTGCCCCCGGCAGGAATCGGACCTGCGGCACATGGATTAGGAATCTGTTTTGAACACCTTCCCTTATCTTCACCTTTCATAACAAACCCCTTGACATTCCTATTGGTTACCCTTATATGTGCTTTCACATAACATAATTTAAAATCACTTACTTTTTGTTAAAAAAGCGGGGCAGGAGCGGGACAGAATTTTACAATCTGGTACAAATTGAATAGCAAGGATGAAGCTCCCTACCACTATCGGATAGCGGTATTAAAAAATCATAATAAAATAGGCTGGTCAAGCCATAGTTTAAAACCACCTGTTTTTTTGTTAAAAAGGAGGCGAGAGTAAAATGGCAAAGCGTATTAAAACAAAATTTGTGGGCGTGAGATACAGAGAACACCCGACCAGAAAACATGGCGTAGGATATGACCGCTATTTTACAATCCGGTATAAATTGAACGGCAGGGATAAAGAGGAAGGCATAGGCTGGTCAAGTCAAGGCGTGACGGCACAGATAGCAAATGCCCGTTTATCAGAGATCAAAGAAAATCAGCGAACAGGTCAAGGAGCTCAGAGCTTGACTGAAAAAAGAGATCGGCTGAAAGCCAAGCGCAAGAAAGAACAAGCTGAACAGGAAAGGCAGGATAAAGAGAACATCCTCCTTACTACTTATTTCATTGAAAATTACTTCAAAATCGCTCTGGTAAGCAAAAATTCTAAAACCTGCAAGACAGAAATGGTCTATTTCAAAAACTGGATAGAGCCCGCTTTCAAAGGTAAAGCCTTTAAAGATATTGCACCCTTCCACTGCGAGAAGCTCAAAAAGAAATTGCTGTCTGCTGGCAGGGCACCAAGAACCTTACAGTACATTTTTGCGATCATTCGACAAGTATGGAATATGGCGAAGCGTGATGGGCTTATTACTGCTGAATCCCCCACAAGACATGTTTCTATACCAAAGATAGACAACAAGCGCCTGCGCTTTCTGACCCATGATGAAGCTAATATTCTATTAGGTGAGCTGGCTGAACGGAGCTTGCAACTTCACGATATAAGTTTGCTTGCATTGCATTGTGGCTTGCGAGCCAGCGAGATATATGGCCTTACCTGGAATGATATTGACCTTGATCGTGGTTTGATTACCGTAAAAGACACCAAAAACGAGCATAACCGACCAGCTTTTATGACACAAGCCGTAAAAGCGATGCTGACTGACAAAAAGCAGTTTGCAAGTACCGGCCTTGTCTTTCCTGACAGGCATGGGCAAAAGATAGAACGGATATCAAACGCTTTTTCAAGGGCAGTCACGCAACTTGGGCTTAACGATGACATAACCGACCATAGGCAAAAAGTTGTTTTTCATACGATGAGGCACACCTTTGCAAGCTGGCTGGTGCAGGACGGGGCTGATCTTTATACGGTTCAAAAACTGATGGGGCATAGCTCCTTTGAAATGGTGCAAAGATACGCCCACCTTTCAGAAGGGACTCTACAAGAGGCGATCAGAAACATGGAAAAGAACATGGCGCTGGAAAACAATGTTGTTAAGTTAGAGCAAAGGCGAGGATAAACAACCCCTTCCAGCGGCAATGGCATTCGTTTAAGCTTTTATATTAATTTCAACAAGTTACCTACACTTGACATAAACGTATTTTTGTGCATTGCGCATTTTGTTGGAAAATTAGGCAGGATTAGCCCTAATGCATATTTTATCAATTTTGTCAAATATCATATAATCATTTGAAATTGCAACGAAAAGCTTAAACGAATGCCATTGCTTCCAGCGGATAGGGAGGCCACCCGACAAGACCGGATTCCTGGCCGGTTTTCCCCTGGATTACCCTCCAGGAAGCATTACAGGAGATGTATTCCAATGACAGAACAAAACCATCCAGAAGATTTTTACCGTTTAAACAAACGTAAATTAAAAGAGAGCGCTAAGGATTGGGTTGACAAATTTCCCGACATTATTGAGCAAATTTGCTTATACGAGCCGAAGGATGACCTTGATGAAATAGACGAGGATCTCGCGGTTGATTATGTTATTGTTGCGTCTGTAACACATGGGCCTGATTCGTTTGATTTTTACAATTGGGCGGATAATGGTTGCCTACATATTTGTAATAAACTGCATCGTTATTATAAAAATAAACCGCCAGTTGGCTTTAAGCGTGACTGGATGTGGTTCAATATTGAATCTGGAGAAAATATAGAGGATTATAATTTTGTAAAAGTTAACTCCGGTTGGGTTCTGTATCAACGAAAAAGAACAAGGACACGGCCACCGTGTATTTTTTTACTTGAAGCACGGCAGGAAGTTCAAGTCATTTACAACTATATAAAGAAGAATTGTGGTGGATTATTAAAAAGCCCCTCAGAATTGAAGCATAACCTGGCTTTGAAATGTTTTCAAAGTGATAAAAAGAATTTTAAAATTCTGACCATTAAGGATTTAGATGATACAGAAATTTACGACGTAACCTCTCATTCAGACCGCCAAATAATGGGTCGCATTCTTAATAAAATAGTTTTACGAAAAAACTACATTTCGGAGGGTCGTCAAACGTTATTTGAAAGGACTCAAAAACTTAAAAAAACTGCCTAATAGATTTTTAAACTGCCTAATTTAGCCTTGTTTATTTAGTTGAAGTAAATTCAGAAGGTTATCTATTAGTCTGTTTTTAAAATTAGGCAGCTTGTAGGCACGACAGCCCCTATAAGAATTTATTATAAAAGAACCCAACTGAAATATTTCGGTTGGGTTTTTTTATTTCTATCGGGAAGGAGAGAAAAATGTTGAGTCTAAAATTTAAGTTAGCCATCAAAACAAGCCCTTATAAAGCCTATGAGATTGCCCATAAATCAGGACTGCACCCTTCAACCTTGTCAAAGCTCGTTTGCGGAATAGAAAAGGTTAAAGAAAGGGATTCCAGAGTGTTGAAGGTCGGCAAGGTATTGGGCATTAAGCCTGAAGAGTGCTTTGAAAAAGGAACGGAGGTTGCATGCGAGATCTGAACGAACATTTTCTTTTATTGAAAAGAGCCTGGCCATCAACCCTGGTTGCCCGCTCTGAGGTCGGTCGATTTAGTGGAGGCGTTGTTTCACCCCATTATATAGCGAATATGGATTGCAAGGGCATGGGGCCGGCTGAGCGAATCAGAATAGGCCGGAAAATAGCTTATCCTGTGGATGCTCTGGTTGACTGGCTACAAGAAAAATCTACAACACTGGGGCCTATGGATAACTAATATGCAACCGACTAAAAAGAGAAAACCCCTGGCCACAGGCAATGACCAAGGGTTTAAAGAAAAGATTTAAAAGATGACAAAATATACCAAATTATTGAAAATAGAGCAAGCTCAAAGTTTCGCTTTTGGGCAGGAATGGCTTGAGGAGGTGGCTTGATGAATAACCTTCGAGCAAAAATTCAAGCAGTCGGCTATAGCCTGCCAGACAACATTCAGACAGATAAGATTGTTCGTTTTTCAACAAACGGCGGCAATAAAAACGGCTGGTATAGAGTTTATTTAAATCCAAATGGTTCAATGGCTTGTGTGATCGGAGACTGGCAAACCGGAACGAAGGAGACTATTTTTTGCACCGCTGATGGTAAGGGAATATCTAAAACCGAGCAAGAACAATTTAGTATTCAAATAAAACAAGCCGCTGAAAAACAAAAACAAGAAAGGATTGAACTGCACAGAAAAGCTGCTCTGGAAGCTCAAGATATCTGGGACAGGGCTAAGCCGGCAAGCCCTGAGCATCCATATCTTAAAAAGAAGCAAGTCAAATCATATGGCTTAAGACAGGCAGAAACAGCCTTGCTTCTTCCGGTTTATAATATTTCCGGCAACATAATGTCTCTACAGCGTATATATCCAGATGGGGATAAGCGTTTTTTGTCTGATGGAAAAACAAAGGGCGGCTTTTTTAAAATATCGGGCAAGACCGACATCCGCTACCTCTGTGAAGGATACGTAACCGGCGCAACTATTCATAAAGCCACAGAGCAAGAAACTATCGTGGCTTTTAACAGCGGCAATCTCAAGGCCGTGGCGGCTACGCTTGATAAGAAATATCCAGATAGTAGAATTGTGATCGTTGGCGATAATGATTTAAAAACAAAAGAAAGAATCGGAAAAAATCCTGGCAAAATAGCAGCAGTGGAAGCGGCAAGACTTATTAATGCGTCTGTTTGTTTATGTCCCGTGGATTCAGACTTTAACGATCTGATGGTTAAAGAAGGGATTGAAGCTGTCCAGCAGGCTTTAAATAAAACTTACAAAGAAGAACTGACCACCGAAACGGCTGTATCATTGCTTGACGATATACTGAGCAAGAAGGCCGATGATCCTGGTGCTGTCTTTGAGCCGAAAGCTTTGGACGCCTTCGCTTATCTATCAAGAAACGACAAGCCTGCGTATATGCGGTTACGGGCTAAGTTTAAAAAGATCAAGGATGTTTCTGTTTGTGAAATAGACAAGAGCGTTAAGGGCGAGAGTGGAGGCGACCAAGATCAGTGTAAAGCGAGCGATATTATAGAGTTCATCAAATCGGTTGCAACTTTCTTGCATGATCACGAAAAGAACAGCTTCATGCTTCTTAATGCAAATGACCATGAAGAGCTTTACGCCGTGGGTTCAACAGTTTGTGATAGGAAGATTCAGCATTTGGTTTATTTGGAACGGCAGGAATCTATGAGCGAGCAAGTGATAACAACAGTTAACGCTTCTTTATCCTGTTTCGGACTGTTTGATGGGCAGGAAGAAGATATATATTTACGAGCTGGTCGTAACGAAAATAGCTATTATATAGACCTTTGCGATGATCAATGGAAGGTCGTTCAAATTAATCATCTTGGCTGGCAAATTTTGAACCGTTCACCGGTAAAGTTTCGAAGAACGCAAACAATGCAGCCAATTATTGAGCCAGACAAAACACCCGATTTAAACGCATTATGGAAATTCTGTAATGTTCCTGAATCCGACAGAATTTTTATCTTGGCTTTCATTTTAGAATGCTGGAGACCGGAAACGCAAAAACCTGTTTTGGAATTAACCGGCATTCAAGGTTCTGGTAAGAGTCAGATTGCAGAAATCTTGAGGGACTTGATTGACCCGAACTCTGTTAATTTGCGAGCCAGGCCAAAGCAGATTGAGGATATTTTTATTTCAGCCGCAAATAACTGGCTCGTTAACTACAACAACCTGAGCCATCTAAGTTCAGGTATGCAAGACGCTTTGTGTATAGTGGGCACAGGCGGCGGTTATGCCAGCCGGCAGCTATACACAAATTTAGACGAAGTAGCGGTTAATGTTTTGCGTCCTGTGATCATTAACGGTATCAGCTCGCTTGTAACAGCTCAAGATTTAGTTGATCGTGCAATCCATATTGACGTCCCTGAACTCCTTGGTTTTATACCGGCTCACGAACTTAGGAAGATGTACGAGAAAGATAAGCCTAAGATTCTGGCTGGACTATTTGATTTATTCTCACGGGCATTAAAAATACTTCCTAAAATCGGCAAGGATGGGTTGCCGAGGATGGCCGATTTTACGCTTCTTGGTGAAAGCATATCACAAGCGATGGGCAGAAAACCTGGATTATTTGTTAAAGAATATCACCGGAAACGCGGCGCTGCGATTAGAAGCACTCTTGATAACTCCTGTGTGGGCGTCGCTATTTTAAATTATTTTCAAGATAGTAATGAGACTATTGAAGGAAAATATATTCGTGATGTTTTAAGCATTTTAGAAAAGCATAAACCAGCAGGCGAAACTTGGGTAAAAACACCAAAAGGTTTAGCTGATCAACTGCGAAGACTTAAACCAGGTCTTAAAAAAGCTGGAATTAATGTTGAGTTTCACAAACGGGACAACAAAGGCATCAGCGTAACAATCAAACATTTCCCTTCTTCTGGGACTATATAATTATAGGGCGACAATATTCTCTCTTCTAAACTTTTTCTTTTTTTCCAGATATATCTGAGAGGGGGCAACAACGTTCACTAAGTTCACCTTTTACTTAAACCTCTACCAGTCATGGCTTTTAGCGGTGAACGTTGAAAAAACGAACGTTCACCGATGTTCACTGACGTTCACTGTTAAAAGAAGAATATAGTTACTTAAAAATGCGCAAACATGCGGGGGAGTAAGCACAAAATGAAATCCAATTGGCATATAAAAGGTGTACGTTGCTATATTCTAATGTTCACCGTGCCTAAATACCTATCAACTGTGGCTTTAGAAAGAATGGGTGAACGTTGGGTGAACATTGGTGAACGTTTTAAAAAACAATGTTCACCGTTTAAAGCTTTACCAACTGTGGCTTTAGAAAAAAGGTGAACATGGTGTACGTTGTCACCCTATCTCAAATATATTTGAAAAAAAAGAAAAGTTAGCAAGGGAATTATTAATGACTGCTTCACAAATTATAGAGGAAATGAACTCAAAGGATATTTTTTTAACATTGGACGGCGGTTTTTTGAGATATGAAGCGCCAGATGGAATAATGACACCAAACATTCTATCCACTTTGAAAGACCAGAAAGCTTCGATTATAGCCGAGTTGCAGGCAAGGTTGCGGATACCTTTGAGAGTACCTAAAACCACAGTCCAGAAGATGACAAAATGCCTTCACGGGAAGCCGTGCAGGTTTATATATCTTTCGGATGACAGGCAGATTTGCAGCAAAAATAATCAACCTATCTTTGACATGACTGTCTGTCCGGATGGCAAATGGGAACGCTTTAAAAACAAACCGCAAAAGAAAACCCGGCGCTGGCTGAAGACGAGGTTGAATACTCATAATGAAGATTACAATAAATAATAAACTGGAGCTTTCAGATATTCCAAAGAAGTGTTTTCAGGATGTTTGCTCAAGGTTAACTCTCAATAATCCTAAATGGATTGAAAATAACCGGATGGGCAGAGCTTGTTGAAACAGAAATTTAAAATAAAATCAGACCTGCTTACTGGCGATACACCTACCAAAGAAAGGCAGGCTATTGTTGACCGATTTGACGGCAGGGTTCTTCAATACCTTGGCAGAGTATTAAGACCGGCGCCAGGCAAGACCAGTGCAAAGCTTTATGTCGATATCCGTGTTGGCGTTTTACGTGTGTCAGCAAAGGCACGGCAAAAGGTTTATCGTGGTGAGTGAATTAGAATAATAAACTAAATGAGCTCCGCAGCATATCTCACAACATCAATCATTACGGGGACAGCACGACTTCGAGCAATTTGTTGAAGAGCTGCAATGCCTCTATAAGGATTTCACGCTAATGGAAAATGAATTATTAATCGGGACTCCGGAATTGCGAAAAAAATTGCGAAAGTTTCTCGTAGAATTTGACAAAGCATATCAATCATCGCCGAGACGTCAACTTCCCGCCTATCCGGAAGAATGCAGCGGGATGACCTGCGGAGCTAAAACCAGGGCAGGAACGCCTTGCAAGAGAAAGGATCTTTATTTTAGCGGTCGCTGCAAACTGCATGGCGGATTGAGTACAGGCCCCAAAACAAAAGAGGGAAAACGGCGGTCTGCCCTTAACGGATTATTACCCAAGAAAAAGCGAACTTCATGAGAACTATATAAAACTATATGACATATATTTTACAAGTTTAAATTACCCCCAGTTTCAAACATAGCCACCTGGTTTAAATAAATACAGACAGGTAAGCGGGGCGGTGAATAAATAAGATGGGCAAGAGATCCCCTGTATTCTACCAAACAAGGAAAGAATAAGGAAAAAAAGCTATGTCAAACAAGAAAATCCTCCGAACAAAAGACGGGTTCAGGGTAACGTATATTAACAGACGCAGGGCCTGCCGGCTGATGTGCGTTGAGTGCATGGGGTGGGAATTGGAGAAAGACGATAAATGCAATGGGAAGCTTACAGACGGTACCGCTTGCCCGTTGCTTGATTTCCGCAATGTACGTGACAAGCAAAACGCCAGTCAAAGAAATGCAGCTATTCGCAAGCATTGTTCATATTGTATGGGTGGGAACAGCAACCTGGTTGTAAAATGCGAGTCCTTATTTTGTCCTCTGTATCCGTACAGGAACACCACAACAGACAAAACAGCTTTGTTCGACCTTGATATGAGTGATGAAGATATTCTCAAAACAGGGTTAAACTCTTGAAAGAATGCTTGAGGAAAACGCACAGGGACGCAATTTGTTGAGTAAATTTCAATCTTTTCTACAATCCTGTGTTATTGCTTAACCTCCTGCCTGGTGTTAGGCCAAAGGGGTTTAAAATTCGATAAGTTAATTATATAAAAAAGGTTACTTTGCTTGAATATATAAAGCCTACATTTGGGATTGAGTTCACAAAAGAACAGAAAGCTTTTTATTGTGAAAGCAATATGAATATGACTGAACTTTCTGCCCGTATATGCAAGGTTAAGCCGGATAAAGCAGTGCTGAAGTATTGTAACTTAACGCCGAGACAGTGGCGGCAGTGTATCATGGTAGGCTTATTTTTTGTTGGTCATGATATGTACTGGGAAATAATGGATAACAATACCGGCCCCGCAAACACAGGAAGCCACAGACAACCTATAACCAGAGAGGAAGCTCATTATATCTTTGGTATCAGTGATATTGCAGATGGTGAGATAGCCTTTATGACCGAGCTATGCAAAGATAAGGTTGATTTACACAAAACTGCCTGTCTTGTGAAAGCACGGAAAGCAGATCTGCTAAAGTATAACCTGTCAGAAAAGCATTGGCGCAGGTGTATTACTATGGCTATTTATGAATCTGCAAGCGATCTCTTTTGTTACGGATTATAAGGACTGCCTGAGAGCGCCTGTGGCAGACGTTTGTGGCTTGGTTGATACTCTGGCATACAACTTTGCTGATACCTCTTTGATATTTCCCTTCTGCTGACCCTTTTTAAAGTATTCCCCAAAAGGACACCTCTTTTTTCCTTTAAAAGAAATAATTATATAAATATGTAAAGCTGTAATGTTATATTTCTTTCTTGCAATAAATATTTAAAAAAGGAAATTACAAATCATGTCAGATAAAATGAAACAATTGACTATCCGCTTGCCTGAAAAATTACACCAGCAGTTTAAAATCAAAACAGCACAAAAAAGTGAAAGCATGGGGCAGGTCCTAGAAGCTTTTATTGTGTCCTATGTTGAAGACAAAAAAGAGCCGGTACCGGTAAGTGAAAATCCGGAAAGTAAAAAAAAGACAGAGCCTACAGTGGGAGCAATTATTTTTGATATAATCAATCAAAGTAATGGCATTGATTCGGCTGGAATAAGAGAGAAGACAGGTTTTACGGCTGGCAAGGTTGGTGATTATGTTTACAGGTTAAAAAAACAAGGTAAAATCGAAAAGACAAGTGATGGGGTTTTTATTGCAGTGTAAAATGCTACTGAAATAAAACCCGCCTGTGAGCGCCAGAGCGCCTGTATTGAACGTTCATGGCTTAGTCTGAGTATGGCGCTTTAATCAACTGTTTTTCTTCAGTCGGTTGTAAGTGTGGCGTGTTAACCCAAGGAAGGTTTGCGTGTCGTCATCCTGCTAAGGCAGGTAGGAAGCCTAACCGGAAAATGGCATTTTCTTTTACTATTTCGAGCTGTTTGAGGTATTGATTTCATATAAATATCGCAACTGTCTGTGAATAAGTCTGAATGTTTGATTCATAGCAGTAGGCACAACTTTCCTCAAACTTTAGATATGTTGGAGAAATCCAAACTATTGGAGCAGATCAGATTCGTGTGGTTTCCATTACATATCACCACTCGCCCCTATTCTGCTTTTTCACCATATCAGAAATTTACAATAATTAAAGATAGATAGCATATGAACTACAGCAATAATCTTGCTCTGAGAGTTTAAATGACCGCCCTTTAAACCCTGTGATGATGGGGATATATTAGATATTGAAAATTGCCTCGTCTTTGTACAGGAGGAGGCTTTCTGGAATTTTGCCGCAAGTTTTTCTCGGTGATATTATTATCTGGATTCTGATTGTTCGTGAAAAAACATCGCCTAACTATCAGCCACAAAAAACCCTTTTTAAAGGGGGGACTAATTTGCCAAGATTACAATTTTTTTCGCTTACCAGTTTAGCATTTCAGCAGAAGATAACAGCCTGTTGATACTTCTCTTCCTATCCTCATTTTCTTCACGGTTATTCTTTTCTTCTAACTTTGAGGAAAAACAAACTATGTTATCTTTGGGGGGCGGGGTACTTAATGAAGTATTATTGTCTTTAAAGGGTATACTCAACTGCCTCCCATCGCCATTAGTTCTACTTCTTTTGCGATGCATTACAATGATCCTTCCTTTAAGTTTATTACCTATTATCTGTTTGCCTTTTTAAATCCAAATTAGCTTGATCAAACATTCATGTCAAGTTTTTTTTGACCAATCCAGATTGGGCAGCTATCCTGAAAAACCAATAGATTCTAAATGTTTCACCACTTTTGATTCGTATTCATAACGTGTTTCCAACAATACAGATATACTTGGCCTCGCGGTTTCTGGATCATAGTGCGTTCTGATACCATCTGTCTTTCTTTCTTCGGCATGGAATAACTTAAGATATTTCCTTGGGCTAACACCTTCAAACGGGATAAACTCAACCTTCTTCCCATTTTCTCCACATCTATCGACATCAAATGATATTGCGTCGTTATGTAGCTTAAGAGCCAAACTTTTTTCGTATGGTTCAATGTAATAAACTTTGGAGATTCCTGCTGCAATAATGTGCCTAGCGCAATTATGACATGGGAAAGTTGTGCAAAAAAGAGAAGCTCCTTTCAATGATACTGCACCATTTCTAGCCACACTTATAATTGCATCCATTTCAGCATGTATTGCCCTACAAAATTCGATTAAGCTGTTTAGCCTGCTAAGGCTTCTGATATCCTGATTAATTTTTTTTGCTGATGATCCTGTTCCTATATGGCTCTCGACTATCTTTTCAATATCATTTAAAATCCTATTTTTAGTTTCATTATTTTTACATTTTCCTCCATATTTATACATACATCGGCTATCATCATCGCCATCTTCTGTCGTGTATAATCCTCCGCCCGCTTTTGGTACATCGTTACAACCAGTTGAGATAAGGTTGCCATCTTGATCGATTATAGCAGCGCCTACCTGTCTCGAAAGGCATCCAGACCTTACAGCTGCGGATTGCGCATGAAACATAGCATTTTCTTCTAATTTAGGAGTTATTGTTTTATCTCCCATCATTATTTGTACATACCGTTTTAAGCTTGGCTTTAAACTGTCCACATTTTCTTTAGAATTAGTTACAAAAAAATCAGAGTGTAAAATTGTTTTTAACATTTGCTGGCCGTATTTTTCGCCTTCTGATTTATCTCTAATCATTAATTGTGTTGTTTTAACTGGATCAATGTCCTTCTGGTCAACTAATCTCTTTAGCCTAATATCTTCAGGGCAAAGTACACCAAACAAATAAAACATATCTCTGTAAACTGTTTGAAGTAGCTCTACTTCGCTGGGATTTTTCAAACTATCAATTATAGTAACATGCCTCCTCGATTTCCGATTGCTTTTCGTTTCGTCATTATCAGAACTTTCTTCACCGTATTGATTTTCTGCTCGGTCTCTTATTAAAGCAATTTCTTTAATCACTAATTGAGATAGAATTTCTCTGGATATTTTTTTTCTAAAACCATTTCCTGCAGATTGTAGTAATGCTATTCTGTCAGCTGCATTTAGATTTTCGACCTTTTCATTTAAATCAATTTTAGGAAGCCAGTTTTCTTTTAAATATTCATCCTCATTTAATTCATTTTTGATTTGTTCAAGATATCTAACGATTAAGGTGCTAATCTTTATTGTGGTTACTCGATATTTATATTCAGAAAATATTTCACCAATTTTATTAGCAATAGTAGATGTGCCAGAACCAATTGATCCGCATAAAGCCAAGACTAGTTCTTCAGTTTGCCTCTCTTTGATTTCACCAACAATTGTTTTTCCTTTTTTGATAGAACTCTTTTTATTAGGGACTATTTTTCTAACTGTTTCTACCATAAGCCCTCCTCCTACAAGGTATTAGGAATTAACACTGCACCATTGCCTATTAACGATCATTTAATTCAATAAAATTGGGAATAAGTTTTTTTTAAGATACTTGCCAGAAAACCATTTTTACATTCCAAATTGTTGTGACATGTCCAATTCTAGGAAGTAGGCAATTTTGTGATATCCATTCCTAATCTCAGCTTTGGTATTTGATGTAATATATTAAAATTATAGCACGAAAATAAATCTTTTAAAACCGTGCGATAACTTGCCAACTGCGTAACTTAAGATTCAGAGGATTCTAATGCAGATAGGATTTGCATATCACAAATTTTAAAGGGTTTCAATTTGTTATGTATAGCAGAGATCTGTAACGCTTGAGCTCACTGATTTTTATGGAGTGCGATTTGTTAGCTGCCTATATACGTTTACTAAAAGGTAATGACTTAATATACTTTTCCATAAACTCATAGTCAGGAGTCCCTGATTCAACTACTGGTAATTTGATCTCGGAAATATTCATTCGTTTCATGTGCCATTTTCGGCCATAGTTGAACCTATATTTTTCCATTTTGATTAGCGCAACTAAGAACAGGGCAATGTATTGGTTTATCTGGAATTTGGGATACAGAACGTTCACATCATCTGATGCCCAAAAAGGATTTGGCTGGTAGAATGCTTCGGCTACCGAACCATTATAGTTGACGGTAATGGTGTTGCCTGTGTGAATTGGCTCCTGACCGATGTATTCCCTGTAACCATTATTGGAATCAATGGATCCAATGAAGGGAATATTGCCTTCTATCATGTTGGCTTTTGTTAGACGTTTACCTTTTTTGATGGTGAAAAGTTTTTGCAACTTATACCATTTCCATTTTGCGGTGTCCAATGACGGTGTAGGTTTCTTGCTGAAACCGTCCTTCGCATTGTCATACTGATGAATGTTTGTTTTGCTCACCCATTTTGGGATGGATAATTTTGCGGGAATTAGGATTTCCTTTAATGTACGGTTTGCTTGGCGACCATAGTTAAAGCGGTACTTGTTTGCTCTAAGGCAAGCGCAATAAAACAGTTTTTCTTCATCGGTAAGTTCAACTTTTGTCACCAAATAGTATAAGTCCCGACCGCTGTAATAGGGTTCGTTTTGCATGAAACTTTCCATGACTGACCCGCCACCAGCAACGCTGATAGTACCCGCAGGATTTGGCGTTTTATTTTTAAGTGGCCTGACTTTAGCGGATACGCCATTGTTCTTTGATGTACGGGAAACAAAATTCACTCCGTTGGGGTCTTGGGTTAGCTTGTTTAATTCAAGGTTTACCCCATACTTGACATCGAATATTTTAGAAACGGGAACTAAATTCACGACACACCATTATTGAGTTTGAAAATCATGTAGTTCTTGACAGTTTCTTCAAAAATATCTTGGGTAATAGTAGCATAATCGGTGGTCATGTATGCTTCAGCGCACCATTCATCATCATGGGTGACGTATTGCTTAACGCATTCCCCCGGAATATCATCACGGTTGCGATAGGTCTCGACCCAATGGTCTCTGATTGAAGGCCATATATCGTATTGATCAATTCTTCCTTTGTGCTTGGTCTTGATAAAACCGTCATCTTTCCAATAGCCAAACCATGTTTTCCTATTGCTCTGTTCATGCGGAACATGGGCCTTGTAAATCATGATACAGGGAACGGTTCCAACGGGATAGAATAGCTCTGTTGGCATTGACATAACTGCGTCAAGCGTATGATGCTTTAGCAGTTCTTCTCGCAGAAGATGAGGTGAAATGGCGCAAGACATGGGAACGATTGCTATTCCAGCTCCATTCTTTACCAAGCAGTCAAGCATGTGTTTAACAAAAACTAACTCATGCAAATCTTCATCGCTTTGGGAGTAGGGCGGATTGAGCATGCCTATGTCGCACCTATGCTTTTTGATTTCTTTACTTATCGCTTCATCAAAGCAACTGCCTTGATGAAGATTTGCCTTCCCATCTCCCCTTAAAATCATGTTGCTTGCGGCAAGAGCATACATTTGAGGTTGGTTCTCAACACCGATTAAACCTTTATCCTTGATTTTCTTTTTTTGTTTTGCTGTCTCGGCTTGTTTAAACATCTGGTGCATTGCTGAAATGAGAAAGCCTCCCGTTCCAGCGCAGATATCAATAACTTTGCTATCTTTCTTGACGTTGGCAAGCAAAGCAAAGAGTTCTGTAATATGTCTTGGTGTTAAAACAATGCCCAGTGCTTTCTTATCGCCCCCTGTGTATTTGAGAAATTCACCGTAGAACTGTCCGACTACATCAAAGTCATGGTAAACACTTATGAATGGCCAAACTTTTTCATTGAGCATACTTATCAGTTTATACAAGACACCTTGTGGGAACCGTTTATTTGCTTTTCCTAGATTCGGATGAACTGCAATAGAAGAATACGGCTGTGTCATACTGAATCCCTTCGAGTGACGAATGTCGGCTTTTTTGAATTCTTCTTTGATTATCCGCATCCATTCTTTTTGCAGGGTTTCTGGTTTGTATGCGTCATAGCTTTTTGCAAATGCTTTGTTCTTTAATGCAATGAGCGTTCCACTAACAAGAAGCGGCTTTTCGCTTTCCGTTAGCTTAGCATGGTCTCTCATGAAGTTATGAAGTTCTCTTGAGAACTCCATCAAGTCGTGATGACGCTTTTTAGCGACTTCAGGGTCAAAAGTGCCGTGCTCAATATAGTCTTCAAGGAATATTATTGATGTAATTGGCTTGCCTGACTTATTTGTAAGCTCTTTAGGTTGGTCAGCACCTTTAGGATGTAAAAAGTTTGATATTTTAAGACCTGACTTGGTCTGTCCGCTCACCGCAACGGTAATGACGTTATAAGATTTTGAAAGACGTTTGGCGTAATGCAACGCACCGTCAATGGCATACTCAACCGGCTTGTTTCTGTTAGGGCTTTCATGAAATTTGGTTTCTGCCTTGCATTCAAAGATAATGAGGAAGTCGGGTGTTTCTGGGGTAGAAATAATAAACTCCGGTGCCCCAGGTCCCCCTTTACCTGTTTTGCTTGCTCCTTTGAGAAGCTTTTTAACTTCCTCAATTTGGCTTTTCTGTTCCTCTATCTGAGCATCCTTGTTATCGTAATATTTGAGGTCTCTCAAAATATCCCGAACAAGGTTTTCAGTTATTCTTTCATTTGCCATTTATAATTTCATTTCTCCTTTTGTTCTTCGGACAGCCAGTTATTATATAGTTTCTGACTATTCCCAAAAATTTCATGATTGTTAAACAAAAATTAGAAAAAAAACAGTTTTTCTAACTGTACAAAATTTGGATATTAAACAGAAAATTGGATAACCCCCTTGAAGGCTATCTCGCCAGACGTTTTGAAGTTCAGATATCTTCCAACTGCGCAACTTAAGATTCAGACAATTCTTATGCAGATAGTGTTTGAATATCACAATGTTAAGGCTGACACAGCTTACACGGACTATACCCCAACCTAATGGCTTCTCCCCTGTTATTGAAGACCGCTGTACAGTTCTTACAGTTGTAATACCTGCATTTTGGCACATGAAATATCTTTGATTTCACGTTACCGTGATAGACAACGCTTTGATTAGCTGCCTGCTTTGTATAGGCAGTGTGTAAGCCCTGAGAAGACTTACCATGCCTATACTTCCATGGCGGTATCTGGTTAGAGTGTGACCATAGTCCAGTCTTATTAACTTTTGTAGCGGCTTCCAGACGGCGCCAATCGGCACAAATAGCCTTCTTGCAATATTTGATATACACCCAGGCAAAACCTGACCGGATAAGCTCCTCGTTGAGACATTGGCCGTTGATATATACCAAACCAACAGTCCTGCCGTATCGGTCTTTCGTTACAGATTCAACTTCGACATGCTTTCCAAATACCATATTGGATGTAAACTGTTTTGCCTTATTGCCAAAGTCCTGACGTTTTTCTGGAGTATCAATTCCATAGAGACGGATTTTTTCGCCTCTGCCGTTATGCAGAACGGTTATAGTGTCACCGTCGCTAATACCGACAACCTTGCCCTGCCATGCAAATGACAAGCTGGGTAGAATTAGCAGTGGTATTAGATAAAAAAAGAATCTCCTCAGTTTTATCTTCTTATTCATCAATAGCCCTGGATGGAACCGGAATCTTTTCTAAATACTCATCTGTGCCATGATCTGTAGGCAAAGAACCAGATTGAACATTTACCAAATTCAATAAAATAACACCTTCAACAATGCATATGGTATCTTCATATATCTGTGGGTCTTTTGATGCCCTTGAACCTGCGACATTGAGGATTTCAATATTATTTTCGTTTATCCAGGCATTAATTTCTGATGATGCGAGAAATGCAGGGATTTCATTGAGGTTTATATGAAGGTATGGGCGTTCATGTTTTTTTGCGAGTTTCTTGGTGAGTGCTGACCCACCAGTAAGTTTGCCGTGGGTTATGATTGCTGTGCCATCGGAGGCCAAAACATTTTTCTCGGTGCGAGCCGGATAATTTTTGGTAGGCATCTCCTTTAATTGATATTCATCAGGAAGTGGCCCGTATTCCGTTAACCGGCCTTTGGGTATCCATCCACCATAGGGGTAACTATATTTTATCGCGGCATCTATGGCTCCCCGATCTGCGCCGGTTTGACCGCCAGAAATGATTTTTTTTATCACTGTTTACCTCAAAAATATTAGTCGTCCTCTGGATATAAGCCTTCTCTTACAAGGCCGGTACAATTCACCGCTATATTTTTTCTAAATCCAAACCACGATTTTAACGTCATATCCCCACCATGAACTCTGATATTATACGGAGAAGTACCTCTGCCGGAGAAAACAATCATGTTTTTACCAAGCTTGGTATCGTAATTAATTTTATTTAAGCTTGAAACATGAAGGGAATCTAAAACATTACCATTTTTGTCCTTTACAATTACATTTTTTCTATTGAATTGTGTGATCAGAATAACATCGTTCTGTATTGCTTTTGATCGGACTTTGGTAAGGAAAGACATTAGTTTTGAGAAATCTTTTGTTAATCTTGAATAATCTTGGATGCCAACAATGCCTATACTTACGATTATAAGTGTTAAGAGAAGTATTCTATAAGGTTTTACCTCACCAATATCCTTCTTAATCATCGGTATTGCTTTTATACTCACTTTGTACTTGCTTCAGCTTGGCGAAAAACTCTTCCTTTGTAAAAAAGCCTTTCTCAATAAGCAACTGAGCTATTGCATCAACCTGGATAGAGTTAGCCATGAGAAGCTCTTTAAAGCTAACGAGTTCGCTTGGATCAAGTTTTTCTGCCATTAGCTCCTTTTTAGATAAATTCAGGAGTTCATTAACGACGTCGTCAACTCCAGGTACTCCCCGAACGTCAGGTTTTTCAGCTCGTTCTGGAATTCCTTCTGGCTTACCGGGCTTTCGTCTTCCATCAGCAGGCTTCTCTTCAACACCGGCAACGGCAGCTGTCCCCTCAGGAATAACGTCAGAAACGACACCGGGGGGTCTGCCTCCGGCTGCTGCTTCATCAGGGATAGCAGGTCGTTCGACGATGGGTTCTCCGGTAGGTCGCTCTCCTGCAACCCCCTCGGCAGCAGGTCGTTCATAAGCTGTTCCGGGTCGTCCCCTTCCTTCTTCGCCGCCTCTATCAGATCTATCACTTTCTGATCGTGGTACAGATGGTAGTTCTCCCCTGTCACCTTTGTCTTCGGTGGGACGAATACCCCCAAGAGCACTCTTGCTAACGGGAGTTTCACCAAGCTTTGATGCATCCAAGCTTCCATCTATAACCCCCCTTGTGATAAGTTCATCTATTGATGTTATTGATTGATACTGGTCTTCACCAACCGGAGCCGCTCCTTGTGCGGTTCGTCCACGTCCATCTCGTTCGCCTTTTCGAGGGCTTTCTTCGCCAGCTTCTCTAAAAAGTCGTGGTTACTTATCTTCATATTTTACATCTATTTTTTTGGCTTTTCTTTACGCCGGTCAATGCCCTGGTTTTCAAGATGTTTGATTAATATGGTTACGACATAATTGTTGAGCGAACGTGTTTCGTCTTCAGCTTTCTTTTTGTTTGTAACGGTTTCTATTTGAGCTGTCAAAAAAAAGCGGGGCAGGAGCGGGATAAAACCGTAAAAAGAAAAAAGGGATTACAGCACTTCAGTTGTAAACCCTTTATTTTTGAGTGCCCCCGGCAAGAATCGAACTTGCGGCACATGGATTAGGAATCCAATGCTCTATCCACTGAGCTACGGGGGCATTTAGTGTCTGAACGAAAACCCCGTCCCCGTTCCTTATTTAACAAATACTTGTTGTCCTGGATATATCTTGCATCCGGCTGTTAGATTATTTGTGCGTAAAAAGCGCTCAAGGGGTACGTTATGTTGTTTTGCTATCATGAAGGGGCTATCTCCGCGTTTTACCAGATATATATTTTTTTTTGTCGGCGCAGGGCTTGCCTTTTGACCGGGTATTTTTAGCACCTGTCCAATATGAAGATTTGTATTTAAAAGGTTGTTCAGCTTCTGAAGTTTTTTTGTCGTAGTATCAAAACGCCTGGCGATAATCCACAAAGAATCACCACGTTTAACGATATATTTTGATGTATGTAAATATTTTGGCTTACGAGCCAGGTATTTTGCTCCATTTTGTGGAATTTTAAGTTTTTTGCCTGCCACGATTAAATTGTTTTTACGTATATTGTTTGTTCGTGCAATGTTTTTGACACTTGTACGGTATCGTCTTGCTATAGTGGAAAGAGTTTCTCCCGGTCTTACCTTGTGGTACACAATCCTTGTACTTCTCGGTGGAGAACAAACCGGTATCTCATCCAGCTTTGAAAGCAGTACTTCACATTTGCCGGGTGGAACTCGCAGAGGATATTGATCAGAGGGCAATATATTGTATCGCAGCTCTGGATTGAGTTCTTTTAGTATTTTATTGGAAATTCCTATATTTTTTGCTATACTATCAAGATGTATCTGTTTTGATACAGATACAGTCTCATATTTTGATTGAGAATCTATTTCTATTGAATCAAGCCCGTATTTTTCCGTATTTTTGACTATATATAGAGTTGCAAGAAATCTGGGGACATATCTGGCTGTTTCCAGCGGAAGCCTTTGGTATAGATCCCAGAAATCGTCAAGGTAGTTTATATTCTGACTTCGTATTACACGAAGCACCCGTCCCTCTCCGCAATTATATGACGCAAGAACTGTGTTCCAGTCGCCAAAAATGTTATGCAGCTCTTTCAGGTACGCTATAGCGGCTTTTGTTGACTTGACAGGATCAATTCTTTCATCAATGAATATATCACGTTTAAGACCGAATTTGTAGCCTGTTGATGGAATAAACTGCCAAAGGCCAAGAGCCCTGGCTTTTGAAAGAGCAACCACATTAAATCCACTTTCGATGAGAGGAAGCCATGACAGTTCAACCGGAAGACCGGCTTTTTTAAGTTCCGATACTATATACGGGCGATATTTGCCTGAACGTTTGTAGGCTTTCCTGAAAAATTTTTTTTCTCTTCCGGTTGTAAAGCGATCTATTTCAGCCTTAATATGTTTGTTTATCACTATTGGTATTGCATTATGATTCCCATTTACAACTATATTGCGGGACGCGTAGATTTCCAGAATGCGTTTTGAAATCATAAAACGCAGATCTTCTTTTTGCTGTATTAGATTCGGAACGTCATTAGTATCAATATTCAAAATTAAAGAGTATGCCTGATCAAGAGCCTCAAGGGCATTTTCAAGTTCTCCTTTTTGCCAGAAATCCTGAGATACCTCGCAGAAGTCAAGAGCTTCATCCGGAATAGACTGTATTTTTTTATTTATTGTAATGTCGCACTGTTCTGAATTATTTGCTGTATAGTTTTTGTTTTTAACTTCTGATTTGCCATGGTTGGTTTCGATAATATTAATAAGAGAGGATTTTTTATCCGGATTGTTTGTTTCATGATCCGGCTTTGTGTCAGGAGGACTTTTAAATTCAGATAAAGCAGAATTTTTATCCTGATAAACGGAAGTTTTTTGCAATGTATGGACGCATCCGCATATTAAAAATAGTATTAAAACCGATATAAAAATTATGCGTGAATTTATCAACTTGGATTCCTTTATATAAAGCTCAAATGATTTACAAAAAATATTTATTGTTTGATTACACAATAATATGTATCGTTGTCAAGGTTTTATCAGCAATTTCTATTTTGTTAATTAACTTATTTTCATAAAAATAAGTTAATTCAAATTTTAACATGGTTCTTACAGCTTATTTTGCGGCAGTTGAGGGTCTATGGCTGTTTGAGACCGATATTTTCAATATTTTTATCTCCACCTTTGAAGATTTGGAATGATTAAGATTGAAAAATAAAGAAAAAAGACGATATTGTAAAAAAAAGTTTGATATTTAATCATAATTAGGTTTAAACATAAATAATGCCCGGTAAAAGAATTTGATATTTATAAAAGAGACGGTTATTTATCTCTTTTTTATAAGAATCAAAGAATATAAATTTTATTATCCTGATATGCCAGCGTAGCTCAGCTGGTAGAGCTACTGATTTGTAATCAGTGGGTCGGGGGTTCGAGTCCCTCCGCTGGCTTCATTGGTAATGCTGAAATTTTTTATTCTGTAAGGTGGGGTTCCCGAGTGGTCAAAGGGAACAGACTGTAAATCTGTCGGCAAAGCCTTCGGAGGTTCAAATCCTCCCCCCACCACCACCTTAAAGCAAGTCGTATGTAGGAGATTTCGGATTTGATATTGAGATCAATAATAGAGTTGTTGCTCAATAAAGTTTTTATGCAATATATTATGATTTTTAGTTGAACATAACACACACATATTGTGTTTATTGCTTATTGAGCAACAACTCTAATGAACTGCATGGCTTCCTGCATAACTTTAATTACTGCGTTTTTTTGAGGAAACTTAATTATTATTTCTAAGGCTTAGAACTTGAGATCTGACAAGGTCTTTCAAGGTTTTTTGGGCGGGAGTAGCTCAGCTGGTAGAGCTCTAGCCTTCCAAGCTGGAGGTCGCGAGTTCGAATCTCGTCTCCCGCTCCAAACCGAAATTTCGAAGGTCTATCATAGTTCCTTAAAGCTTTTGATAAATAGTGCTCGAATAAAATATTATTGCCCACGTAGCTCAGTCGGTAGAGCGCTTCCTTGGTAAGGAAGAGGTTCACCGGTTCGATCCCGGTCGTGGGCTTCAGTATATATAATAAAAAACAATAAACTGTTGTAATAGTTATTGCGACAAATCAGAGGAGGACGGTGATATGGCTAAGGAAAAGTTTGAGCGGACCAAGCCGCATGTTAATGTAGGTACTATCGGTCATATAGATCATGGGAAGACCACTCTTACTGCGGCAATAACGAAGCATATGGGATTGAAGGGCCTGGCTG